>JBOGDN010000048.1:0-1530 GCA_050742995.1 Stackebrandtia sp.
CCACGCGATAACGGTCAGGCGTTCAGCTGTGCGATCGCTTCGACGATCTGCGGGTTGTCGGATTGAAGTCGGCCCTGGAATCCCGCGTTGTCCAACGGATACTGGTTCATGAGGATCAGCGCTTCGGCGGTGTTGGCGATGCCTCGATAGGCCTGCGCGAGCGCGGCGTTGATCTTCTTGGACATCGCTCGCTTGGCGTCGACGTCGCCGAGCTCGGGGGCTTCGAGGAAGCAGACCACCCGCATCGGCTCGTCTCCGTACAGGCGGCCGTCGTAGGAGACGTTGTCGCCGGAATATTCGCGCAGCCAGACCTGGATGTCGGGGATGTGATACGCCTCGTGGACGGCGTCGGTGACTTCGCGCATCAGCGTCTGCTTGGCGTCGCGCCGGATTCCCTCCGGCGCCTCGATGAAGAACTGAGGCATGAGCAATCTCCTGGTTTCGATGTGATTGACCGGCGACCATGAACGTCGCTTTCACCGGTACTGATCCAGCTGTCGGCGGAAATTAATCGCGCATCCCCGATGAGTTTTCGACCGCGGCCGGATCTGTACAGATGTGGCGACGACGCAGGGAGCATCGATGGCGCAGACGACGGTCGCGGGCGACCGCTCCGGGGAGTTCGCACGGCTCTCCGACCCGTACCGGCGTGAACTGCTGGCGTACTGCTACCGCATGCTCGGGTCGGTGCACGACGCCGAGGATCTGGTCCAGGAGACCTATCTGCGGGCGTGGCGCGCGTACAGCCGATTCGAGGGTCGGTCGTCGCTGCGGACCTGGATGTACCGGATCGCCAGCCACGTGTGCCTGCGCGCGCTGGAGAACCGCGGTCGCAGGCCGCTGCCGTCGGGTCTCGGCGGCCCCGGCGACGACCCGGAAAAGCCGCCCGCGCCGCCGCCGTCGCAAGCCGCTTGGCTGCAGCCGATCCCGGACGCGTTGCTGAGCGCGGACCCCGCGGAGATCGCCGCGTCGAAGGAGAGCACCCGACTGGCGTTCACGGCGGCGCTGCAGCATCTGCGTCCCCGGCAACGCGCCGTGCTGATTCTTCGCGACGTGCTGAGCTGGCGAGCCTCCGAGGTCGCCGGCCTGCTCGGCACCACGACCGCCGCCGTCAACAGCACGCTGCAACGCGCCCGCGCTCAGCTGGAACAGGCACAGCCGACCGAGGACACGCTTGACGACCCGGCGGACCCGAAACGGCGAGCGCTGCTCGACGAATTCGTCGCCGCCTTCGAAAACTCCGACGCCGCCGCGCTTTCCCGGATACTGCGGGACGACGCGGTGCTGGAGATGCCGCCGTTCGCGACCTGGTTCGCCGGAGCCGACGCCATAACCCGCTTCATGAAGTCTCAGGGTTTCGCCGCCTGCGGCGGCGCCGGAATGATCCGCACCGCCGCCAACGGCCAACCCGCGTTCGCCTCGTACCGGCGCGACCCGGACGGCGTCAACCGTCTACACGGCATCCTGGTCCTCGCCGTCTCCGCCTCCGGGATCGCTCGAATCTCGGCGTTCCTCGACCCGGAGCTGTTC
>JBOGDN010000049.1:0-6034 GCA_050742995.1 Stackebrandtia sp.
GGTGTGGCTCGCGCGGCGTTGGAGGGCGCGCTCGACCAGATCGCCGCCGCCGGCGGCGGCCTCGTCGAGGCCGTCCCCGAGGTGACCGCCGGCCGAGCGGCCCAAGGCCGCTTCCTGTTCAGCACGACCGTCGAACTCTTCGAGCAGTACGGATTCGCCCGCGTCCGGCAGGTCGGCAAACACGCATGGATCGTGAGCAGGGCGGTGGATCCGGCGTGAGCGTCCGCCGCTGATTCTCCGCCTGCTCGGTTGGCCAATTTGGAAAGTCGCGCGAAGCACTCCTGACGATCACGCCGTCACCGCCCAAAACAAAACAGAGTCGAACATCTGCGCTCCCCCACAATGAGTCCGCCGTCTGGGGGAAAGCCGCTCCCGACGCACGCGTTCGCGCGGAGCCGAAAGTCGTGACCTGCGTATATGTCCACCCACGTCTACGTGAGCCGATTTCTCAATAATTTGTCCATCATGGAAAACTGATGGAATGTGACAAGATCGGCAATCCGGCGACGGCGCGAACATTGGAATTCGTTTGACGGGCACAGGTATATTTCGTCGCCGCAGGACCACCACCCCTTGGTCTTTCGGAAAGGAAACACCCCGATGCTCCTGGCTCGCGTGTTCGCGAACCGACGCCGCCGCCGGCCCGCCGCAGACTGTCGTCCATGAACGGCTGCGATGACAACCCCGAACCGCGCCAAGCGCGTCGGTGATTGTGAACCAGCCTGAGTCAGCAGAAATCCGTCCCACTTCGTTCCGTTTCGCAGGAGGATGAGTTCGCGTTGCATGCGTATGTCGATCACTTGGTTTACGCGCTCGGCGACAGACGGGTGAACGTCGCCGAGTCGCAACGGGAGAACCGTCTGCTGTCGACGGCGACGGATCTCGCCGCCGCGGGCTTCGGGCACCATCACGTGTGCGGGCCGGGAACCACCGCCTACGACCTGGCGCGCAACGCCGTCGGCCGGCTGCCGCGACACGTGCTGTCGACCGGGTTCGACGCGATCGTCTACGCCACTTGTCTTCCGCTCAACGGCAACGTCGGGGACGCCGACGCCTTTTCATCCACTCGCGACGTTTCCGACCTGATGGAGTTTCCGGTCAGCAGGCTGCAGTCCGACTTCGCGCTGGATCACGCGATCGGCGTCGGGTTGAACCAACAGGGTTGCACGAGCATGCTCGGCTCGCTGCGTATCGCGCGCGCCCTGCTGGCGACCGAGCCGGACTGGCAACGGATCCTTTGTGTCACAGCCGACCGGTTTCCGGACGGCGCGGTGTACGAGCAGGCCTACAACGTGATCTCCGACGGCGCGGCGGCGTGCGTGGTCAGCCGTCAGCCGTCGGGTTTCCGGATCCTCGCGAACCATCAGATCACCAACGGCGGGATGGCGGCGTCCACCGACGACGAACGGGTCGGCAGCTACTTTTCATACACCGACCTGCTTGTCAAGGAAACGCTGCGGCGCGCGGATCTGAGCATGGCGGACATTTCGTGGGTCGTCCCCCAGAACACCAATCAGAACGCCTGGAAGATTCTGGCCCGGCTGCTCGGGATCGGCGTCGAGCAGGTGTGCCAGCCGACGATTCGGGAGGTCGGCCACGCGATCTCGGCGGACAACGTCGTCAATTTGTCGAGTCTGATCCAGTCCGGACGGATTCGGGCGGGCGAGCGGATTCTGCTGCTTATGGCCGGCCACGGTCTCAACTGGCAGTCCACAATTCTCGAATCGATGGAGGATATTGAATGACTAAATGTCTCTGCGCGCGAGACCGGGAGGGAATCCGAGCATGAGCGCCACGGACGCGCCGACGCTACGTCAGGCGATCGCGGCGATGTCGGGCACCGTGGAACGGCTCAACGAGCTGTCCCGAGCCAAATACCAGAACCCTTACGAGGCCGTCGAATGGCCGGAGTCGGTCGATCCGGCGGCGGACTGGTTCTTCACCCCGGAGCTGTCGTCGCTCGCCGGCACGCCGTACGCGGACGGACTTGACGACGAACGCGCACATCGACTGGCCTTTCACGAGGCCGCCAATTTCTTCAGCCTGAACATCCACGGCGAGAAGTCGCTCATGGAGGGCCTGGCGACCAGGCTGTACCGTCCCGATCTTGCCGAGCTCGTCGACTACCTGCACCACTTTCTCGACGAGGAAAACAAACATAGCGTCTATTTCGGAGGGTTCTGCAGGCGTTACGCGCGGGTGTATCGCAGCCGACACGTGCCGTTCCGCGACACGTCCGCACGCGAGACGTCCGATCTGCTGTTCTTCACAAAGGTGCTCATCTTCGAAGAACTGGCCGACCGGTACAACGTCTTGCAGGGCAAGGACGACAGGCTGCATCCGCTGGCCCGGTTCATCAACCGGGCCCACCACGCCGACGAGTCGCGGCATCTGGTGTTCAACCGCGCCATCGTGAAGGCGTTCTGGGACGCGTACTCCCCCGGATGGGACGAGGAGAAGCTCACCGAGATCCGGCTGTACATCGGCCAGTTCTTCACCACAACGTGGCGCGAGTACTACAACCCCGACGTCTACGCCGACTGCGGATTCGACGAACCCTGGCAGGTCGCCGAGGCCGCCTGGGATTCACCCGCCCAGCGCCGACACCGGCGCGACATCTCGGCCAAGTGCATGCGTTTCCTGTCGTCCACCGGAATTCTCCTGGAGGAGCCCGTCGATGTCTTCTGAACTGGCCGCGCTTCGCGACTGGATCGCCGCCAAGGCGAACGGCCTGCCGCCGCAAGGACTGACCGACGACCTGCCGCTGTTGGAGGGCAGGTATCTCACCTCGCTGCACATTCCCGAGCTGATTCTGCTGCTGGAACGGCTGCGCGGCGAGGCGATCGACGTCGAACGGCTGCAGCCGGGCGACTTCCACGACGTCGACGCCATCGCGGCCCGGTTTCTGTCGACGGCCTCGTCCCGGGACGAGGCCGGTTCGTGACCTCTGTCGACACATTGCACGGCGACGCCGGCCGTGCCGCCTCGCTCGCCGACGCATTGCGGCATCACGGCCTGCGCTGGCGCGCAAGCGGCAATTCGGTGCTGTCCGGACCGTTGTACCGGCTGGCGACGGCTTGCGACAACGCGTTCTCGACGCTGGCGGCTCAATGGTCCGCCGAGCCCGAGCAGCACCCGGCGATGATCGAACTGACCGGTTTGCAGGCCGTCGACTACCTGTCGTCCTTCCCGCATCTGGCGACCTTCCCGGTCAGCCTTGACGCGGACGAAGCCAATCTGCGCGAGTTCGCCGGGCGGACGTCGCTGGACGGCGAGGGCTCCGTCCGCCTCGGCGAGGTCGCGCCGGTGCGCGAGGTTCTGACTCCGGCGGCCTGCTATCACCTGTATCTCCATCACCAGGGCGAAGCGCTCGACGGTCCCCTGCGCCTCACGACCCGCAACACCTGTTTTCGCCGGGAGGCCCACTACGAACCTCTGCGTCGACAGTGGAGCTTCCAGATGCGGGAGATCGTGTGCCTCGGCGCCCGGGACGAGGTGATCGACTTCCTGGCGACGACCCGTCGGGCCGTCGACGTACTGCTGTCCGAACTCGACCTTCCGGTGGCGTGGGAAGTGGCGACCGACCCGTTCTTCCAGCCGACGAAAAACCCCAAGTACCTGGCCCAACGGCTACAGCCGACCAAACACGAGGCGGTCTTCGGCGGCGACTTGGCCGTCGCCTCGGTGAACCTGCACGAGGATCACTTTGGCGCGGCGTATGGGATAACCCGCGCGGGTCGTCCGGCTGTCAGCGGCTGCGTGGCCTTCGGGGTGGAGCGCTGGCTTCACGCCGTCGCCGACCGGCACGGACCGGATCCGGCCGGCTGGCCGGACGTCGAAGCCGCGGCACGCCGGGCGGCGGCCGTCATCTCGCCAAACGACGACCGTGAGGGAGCGTCATGACCGGTCAGATCCTCATCACCGGAGCCGACGGATATCTGGGTCGCCGGATCGCCGCGCGGCTGCTGGTCGAGACCGGCGACCGGCTGTTGCTCACCGTGCGCGCCGACGACCGCGCGGAGCTGACCGCCAAGGGGAACGCGCTGCAACGCGAGCTGCGGCGCTTTGGCTCCGACGGCCGGATCCGCGTCGCAGCCGCCGACCTGCGCCGCCGCGAACCGTTCGCCGCGATCGACCCGCGCCGCGTGACGGCCGTGGTGCACACCGCCGCACGCACCGCGTTCAACGTCGAGCGATCAACCGCTCAGGCGGTCAACGTCGACGGAACCGCGCGCGTGGCCGGCTTCGCCCGAGACTGTCCCAAACTCGAACGGCTGCTGGTGCTGTCGACGGTGTTCAGCTCCGGCCGCCGGACGGGCGTGATTCCCGAGGCGCCGCACGACGCCGACGGCGGATTCGTCAATCACTACGAGTGGTCCAAGAACGCCGCCGAGCACCAGCTGCTGACCGACTCCGCCGATCTGCCGCTGACAATCGCCCGGCTCACCACGATCGTCGCCGACGACGACACCGGCGCGGTGACCCAGTACAACGTCTTCCACCGCACCCTGAAGCTGTTCTTCTACGGTCTGTTGTCGTTGATGCCGGGCGACCCGGCCACGTCGCAGAGCCTGGCGACGGCCGAGTTCTCCAGCCGGGGCGCGGCCCACCTGCTGCGGCCCGAGATACCCGCCGGCATCTACCATCTGGCGCCCGCGCCCGCGGAGACGCTTCCGCTCGAGGAGGTGCTCGACATCGCCTTCGACGTGTTCGACGCCGATCCCGGGTTCCGACGCCGAAGACTGCTACGTCCATCCTATTGCGATCTAGAGAGTTTCCGGGACCTGGCCGAGGCGTCGAAGTCCCTCTCCGTCAGCCCGATGGCACAGGCGATCGGGTCGGTCGCGCCGTTCGCGGAGCAGATGTTCCTGAACAAGGAATTCGACAACAGCCGGCTGCGCGAGGTGTGGCCGGACTGCCCGTCGACCGACCCGCGCCGGCTCGTCGCGGCCACATGCGCCCACTTGGTCGGCACCCGGTGGGGACGGCACACGACGTCGCCGGCCGCGGCCGGAAACTGATGAGGAGACCCAGTTGAGTCTGTCCGAAAACGATCTGTGGCTGCTGAGCTACTACCGCAGCTCCGAGATCAACGCCGCGCTCTTCTTCGGCCGGGTGGCCCGGACGGTGAAGACCGGCAAGCTCCAGGCGGAGGTGACCCATCACTTCGCCGACGAGGCCAATCACGCCCGCTACTGGAACGAATGCGTCAACGAGCTCGACGCCAACCCGATCAAGCTGCGTGAGTCCTATCAGGATGAATATCTGAACACGATCGGCATGCCGGCCAACCTCATGGAGGTCATGGCGATCACCCAGGTGCTGGAGAAGCGCGTCATCGGGCAATACCGTCAGCACCTGCGTGTGCCCGACATCCATCCGGCCGTCCGCCACACGATCGAGAAGATCATGGTCGACGAGCGGTGGCACATCCAGTACGTCCGCGACGCGTTGACCGAGATGGAGGGTCAGTACGGCGCCGACTACGTCAACGAGACGATCGACCGCTTCACAGCCGGCGACCAAGAGGTCTACGCCAAACGCCTTGGCGAGTACGGCCAGCGGATCGACTTTCTGCAGGAGCAGCAGGCCCGGTGAACGGCAACGGTTCCGTTCAGGCCGCCGGGTCGGTGGGAGTGCTGCTCGCCGTAGCCGACGCCCCGCTTGGGGCCGGGGAGCTGACGCACGGCGAGCGGGCGGCGTTGGCCCGGCTGCCGCAGGGCCCGCGGGTTCACGGCTGGCTGACCGGGCGACGCGCCCTGCGGCGGGCGCTGTCCGCCTGTCGGCTGCCGGCCGACACGTCCGCATATCGCTTTCCCTGCCCGCTGGCCTCGCTGTCGCACTCGTCCGGCCGCTCGGCGGCCGCGGTGGTGGCCGGTCCGCCCGACTACGTTGCCGGAGTCGGCGTCGACATCGAACTCGACCGCACGCCGGATCCGCGAACCGCGTCGTTTTTCCTCACCGAGACCGAGCGGTCCTGGCTGGCTCGGGCGCCCGAACCCGTCAAATCGGCCGCGCTGCTGCGCCTGTGGAC
>JBOGDN010000050.1:0-3044 GCA_050742995.1 Stackebrandtia sp.
GTCGAGGGCGTGCTCGACCCCGGCGCTACGCCGTCACGTCAGGGCGGGAGCGGCGGCGCCGGCTGCCAGGCGGGCTGCCAGCGCCTGGGCCTGGTCCCGGATTTCGGGGATCGCGGTGGTTTCCCAGAACCGGCCGCGTCGCAGCGGGCCGACGATCCACAGGGGTGCGTCGACTCGGCCGTCGCGGTCTAGGGCTCGGCCGTCGCCACGGACGTCAAGACCCAGGGCGTGGGGTCCGGTTCGGGCGAGGCCTTCTCGCAGCAGGGTTTGGGTCAGGGGGTTGGCCGCGTGGGGCAGTCGGCCGGGGCCGGCGCAGTTGACGATCGCGGCGAAGTGTGCGGTGCCGCGGGAGGCGAATGTGGTTTTGAGGACATCGGGGCCGTCGGCGACTACCTGGGTGATTCGCTCGGCGCGAACCTCTAGGGCCTTGCTGTCGCATAGGTCTGCCACTCGTGCGGCGATCTGCGGGGCCATGCGATGGCGGTGTACCTCCCAGTGCCGTGCGGTGTGGGTCAGGAACCGCCGCTGTGCTTCTGGCGACAGCGCTTGCCACAACGCGTCGAGGCTGGGTCGCAGTCCGTCGACGACGGCTCGCCAGTCGCCGGTCGCCGCGACTGATCGACGCACCGCGCGTGTCAGTCGGGCCAGGGATTCCACGGGCGGGGGAGGCACGGCGTGGACGGCGGGCGTTTCGGAGGGGTCTCGGTGCGGTCGGGGCAGCAGGCCGTGGCGAGACACCGCTGTGACTGGAGCTCGCCGTCGAGTGGCGAACAGGCTCAGGATCACGTCTACGGCGGTCAGGCCGGTGCCGATCAGCAGGACCGGCGCGTTGTCGGGGATCGACGACAGCGCGTTCGGCGCCCAGGGATCGGCGATATAGCGCGGGTGGCTCCGCTGCGTGTCGAGGCCCGGAATCGGTGCGGTCGCGGCAGGGTTCCCCAACGCGAGCACCACGTCGTCGGCGGTCGTCTCCCGACCGTCGGAAAAGGCGACGGCCATTCGCCCGTCCCGGCGTGCCAGGCCCGTGACGTGCGCCTGGACCGTTTCCAGGCGGCCCGGCGCGGCGACCGCGGCCAGGTTCAACATCGCGTGCAGGTAGTCGCCGTATCGCCGGCGCGGAGCGAAATCCGCCGGCTTGAAGGCGACGCCCTGAGCGCGGAGCCATTCGACGAAGTGCCCCGGGTCGTCGGCGTCGAGGCTCATCGCCCCGGCCGGCGAATTCAGCAGGTGCCAGGGCGCGGCGGCCCCGTATGCGAGCCCGCGTCCCGGCTCGGCAGACGGTTCGGCGAGAATGATTCGGGCGTCCGTGTGTCGCAACAGCTCTCGGGCGGCCATCGCGCCGGCGGCGCCCCCGCCGACCACCACTGCAGTTTTCCTCATGACCACCTCTCGCCTTCTATTCCTATAGCTTAGATAGGAGTACTGGGACTTAGCGGCTCGGGTCGGGTCGAGAGTATCCTACTAATCCGATAGGATAAATGTGATTTGTTTCGAGCCGCCGTACGGAGGGTTTCTATGACCGTCTTCAGCCGACGCCGCGTCGACCATCTCGCCGTCGCCCGCGACCACGTGTTTCGTCGCGGCGACTGGCCGACGCAACCCCAGTTCGACCCGGACGATCGGTGGTACGCGCGGATTGCCGAAACGTCGGACTATGAGGTGTGGCTGTTGAGCTGGATGCCCGGCCAGGGCACGGACCTGCACGATCACGGAGATTCGGCGGGCGCGTTCACGGTGGTGTCCGGCGAGCTCGTCGAATTGACGCCCGAGGCCGCCAACGCCGGGGAAGCGCCGAAGCTGACCGAAAGGACTCTCGGCGCCGGGCGGGGGCACAGGTTCGGCAGACGCTACATCCATCAGGTGACCAATCGCGGCGTCCGGCCGGCGGTCAGCGTGCATGTGTACGGTCCGGCGTTGAAGACCATGACCCGCTACGAGATGACAGACGAAGGGCTGCGAGTCATCGCGGTGGACCTGGAAGGGGCGCAATGGTGAGGCCGACCGCGGATCCGCCGCCCGGTTCCCAGGGCGTCGACCAGATCCTCGCGGCGGCCAGGGCGAAGTTGCGGCGGACGGCCCCGGCGGACGCCTATCTGGAGTATCGGGCGGGCGCGATCCTGGCCGACATCCGTCCGGTCGCCCAGCGCGCCGAGCACGGCGAGATTCCCGGATCGATCGTCGTGGAGCGAAACGTGTTGGAGTGGCGTTTCGATCCGCGTTGCGAGGCGCGACTGCCGGCGGCCGACCGCTACGACCACACGATCATCGTGTTCTGCCAGGAGGGCTACACCTCGTCGCTGGCCGCGGCTTCGCTTCGTGATCTGGGACTGTGGCGGGCCACCGACCTCGAGGGCGGATTCGCGGCGTGGCGGGAAGCCGGGCTTTCCACGGTCCCGATGCGCACGGCGGACCCGGTCGTCGGATCGCCGACCGACGATCCGGTTCATCCTCGCGTCACGTCTGGTTAGGGGTCGCTGAGCGGCCGGTGTCCGCTCGGCGGCATGATTGCGATCATGCAGGTATCTGCCAAGGGCGATTACGCTGTGCGTGCCGCGGTGGCGCTGGCCGCCGCATATCCTGCGATGGTCTCGGCTCAGACATTGGCCCGGGAGCAAAGCCTGCCCGGAAAATTCACTGAAGCCGTGCTGTCGGACCTGCGTCGGGCGGGGCTGGTCCGCGGCGTTCGCGGCGTCGACGGCGGGTACCAGCTCACCCGGCCGCCGGAGCAGATCTTCGTCGGTCAGGTGCTGCGCGCCGTGGACGGACCGCTGGCGGGTGTGCGCGGGCAGCGTCCCGAGGACATCAGCTACGACGGCGCCGCCGAGCACCTCTCCGACCTGTGGATCGCGGTGCGGTCCGCGGTGCGCGGCGTGCTCGACGACGTCAGCCTGGCACAGGTGGCGAGCGGAAAACTGCCCGCTCGCGTCCGCAGACTGACGGCGGTGCCCGACGCCTGGCAGCCGCGCTGACGCCCGTCAGCTCCAGGAAGAGCCGACCGCGACCACATAACCCACTAATCCTATCGGCGTGATAGGATATTTGTC
>JBOGDN010000051.1:0-9963 GCA_050742995.1 Stackebrandtia sp.
GGCCATGGCCGAGCTGGCGCGGCTGTGCGGCCGGCTGCCGCTGGCGCTGGCCGTCGCCGGCGCCCGGCTGCGCGTCCAGCCGCAATGGTCGGCGTCTCGACTGGTGGAGCGGTTGCGCGCCGAAGAAGGCCGGCTCGCCGAGCTGGAAGCCGACGACCGTGCGGTGCGCGCCAGTTTCGGCGTGGGGTACCGCGCCGTCGCCGACGACCCCGACGGCGAGCAGGCGGCGCGGATGTTCCGCCTCCTCGGCCTGCATCCGGGCACCGACTTCAGCGCCGCCGTCGCCGCCGCGCTGATCGAAACGACCTCGGAGCGCGCCGAGCACATGCTCGGCCGGCTCGTGGACGTCCAGCTCGTCGAAGCGCACCAGACGGGCCGTTACCGCCTCCACGACCTGCTGCGCCTGTATGCCAGGGAGCGCGCCTTCGACGAAGAGGCAGAACCGCAACGCGCCCAAGCGATCCGGCGAATCACAGACTCCTATGTAGCTACCGCGCGCAACGCGCTGCACGCGCACCGCCAAGGCGGCCCCATGCTGCGCGAGCGGCTCGAGCCCCGGGAACTCGCCAGCCCCGGAGTTGAGATTAAATCCAAAGAGGAGGCGTACGCCTGGCTCGTCGTCGAACTCGACAACCTTCTCGCCGCGATTCGCGAGTCCGTGAAGACCTCCGCCTGCGACTCCGGGATCGCGCTGGCGACCACGATCGCTCCGATGCTGCGCGACCTGGGACATTGGCACCAGCAGCTGATCGTCGGCGAGATCGTCGTGCCCGTCGCGCAAGACCGCGACGACGCTCGCGCGCTGTTTTTTGTTCGCCACGACCTGGCGTCGGTGCAGCGGTGGTTGGGACGTCTGGACGACGCATTGCGCAACTGCGAGCAGAACGTGGACCTGTGCCGCCGACACGGCTTGCGAACGATGGAAAGCGTCGCTCTCAATCTGCTCGGCGAAATCCATCGGCTGCTGAAGAACTTCGACGCCGCCGTGGAGCACTTGCGAGCGAGCCTCGTCGTCCTCCACGAACACGGCGAGGGAGTCGACGAGTCCATCGCCTACATGCGACTTGGCCTGGTCTGCCAGCAGACCGAGCGGTTCGACGAGGCTTTGGACGCTCACCGGCGCGCGCTGCGGATCGCGCAAGACACCGGCGACGAGTGGAACGAGGCGTCGGCGTTGGGCAACGTCGGCGCCACCCTCCAACAGGCGGACCGCCCCGACGAAGCCGTCTCACACTTCGAGCAGGCGCTGTCTCGGACCGAACAGGCCCGGCTGGGCGACACCGCACTCGCCGCCGAACAGCACTGGGGCTACGGCGACGCGCTGTATGACCTGAGCCGTCGGGGTTCCGCCCGCGATCGCTGGAACAAGGCCGCGTCCATTCTGCACCGGATCGGCCTCATCACCGCCGAGCAGAAAGCGGCCATCGCCGCCAGCTCCCGTCCGACCATGCCCTCGGTGCTGGAGTGGTGAGAAAACGCGTTCGCCCGGCGGAGACAACGCCGCCACAACGCGGCGAAGCGACCCTCGAGGCACGCCGTCGTCTCAACGGCGAAACCGACGATTCTCGTTCACGGGAGACAGACAAGCCCTCATGACATCCGCGCGCGACTCACGGGCGAGCACGCCCGCCCCCGCTCCCGAGACGAGTTCCGTCGCGGGCTTCGGCATCGGAGCCACGCTCGTGACCGCGCTGATCGCCTGTGTGTGCGGCAACTCCCTCGCGGACGTGACCGACAGCGAAACGATCCGCTCGATAACTCAGTGGACGATATTCGTGCTGCTGGTCCTCGCCGCCGTCGTGCTCGGCGGGTATCTGGTCGCCGCCTTGCCTTCGCAGCCGCTGTCGCTGCAGGTGATCGCGCCGTTGAACGTCGCGCTGATTTCCGCCGGCGTCGTGTGGTGGTTCTTCGACGGCACCCGCGACCAGGCGATCGCGGCCGTCGTCGCCGCGATCGGGCTGGCGCCGGTCACGGCCGTGCTGTGCGGGCGGCCGAGGCCGGAGCGCGACAAGGTGCGGAATCTCCCCGCGGCCGTGCTCTTGACCGTCGCGGCGATTCTGATTCCGTTGGGAGCGCTGCTGACGTTCGGATTCCTCGCCACCGACGACGCCGACGTGGCCGCGCTGCACGGCGAGTTGACGGCGGTGCGACCCGAGGCCGGCTGCGCCGGCGTCGCGAGAACGTCCGAGGAAGCCATCGTCGAGTGCCGCGCCGAGTGGGACGACGGCGCCGGCGCCGTTCACGCCGACACCGAAGAGCTCGCCGACCCCGACGACGAAACCTCGAACGACGTCTACTATGGCGCGGAACTTATAGACGAGTTCTACGCCTTTGTGCTCGACGACCACGCCTACAGCTACGAGGCCGTCGGATGGCCAAGCCCGTGGGCCCCCTACAACTCCTACTTGGTCTGGGGTTGGCTGCTGCTTCCGGCGGGCGTGGCGGCGTTGATCGCCCTGGCTCGCACCCGCTGGTATCGACACGGCAGCCAGCCGCGGCGCTGACGGCGGCGAGGGAAGCGTCAGGACCTCGCGGCGTCGCGCGAATCCATCAAGTCGGGACGGTACGCCCGCACCCACGCCCCGATCCGCCCGTCCTGCCAGTTCTTGTCGAAGTGCTGCAACAGAATCGCGCGCTCCGGCTGGCCGCTTTCGGGACGGATTTTCTTGTTCTGATCGTTTTGACGCACCTGTTCGCGGAGCAGCTTCGGCGCTTCCCTGTCGACGATCAGTCGGCCGGCGCCGATGATCGCGCTTTCCCTGCGGCGGGCGGCGAGCGATCCCGCCGTGGTCAACACGCTCGCCAGAAGGTTGCCTTCGAATCGAGCCCGCAGCGGGTCCATCATGCTGCTGTGCCCGATCTTGTCGGCCTTGCTCCACGCCAGTTCCGTCCTGAGGTGCGGGTCCGAAGCCGTCAGCCCGGTCGGAGAGATCTCCAGAACCGTCGTCGCCAGCATCGCCTCGAACTGCAGCTTCTTCAAGAAGACCATCAGCACGCTGCCCGCCACGCCGCAAGCCACGGCGATCGCCCAGGTCGCCGCGTCGCTCAGATCGGCGGCGTAACCGATGATCGTGGCCAGGAACGTCAAGAACACGCCCGCCATGACGAGCAGCGGAGTCAAGCGGAGTATGAACTTGCCGAACTCCATGGTCATGGGAAAGGTCTCGGCGGTCTCGAAACCGGGTACGACCTTCGGCGTCTGTGAGGTCATCGCGGGCAGTCCAATCTGTTGTCGGGTCGTTCGGCACATCCTCGTCCGGCGGCGTTGTCGGCGCGTTGTCCGACAGCCTGGGCGTCGTGGCGGGTCGCAGCGGGCGACGCGCTGTCGCGCGCGACTGCCCGAAGGATCAGGGCTCACACCTGAGGTTCAAGGGACATAGCCGATAAGGTCCGCCTCAGTCAGAGATTCATGCTCGGCGATCGTCTTGTCGGGATCGTCGATCATCGACGGCGCGAGCTGGTAGCCGTCATCTGTTTTGAGACGGGCGAGGGTATCCCCGTTCTCGGTCCACATCGCAGAGGCGACGGCGTCTTCATCGACATCCCAGATCTCGCCGGACGGAACATCGATGATCGTGTCGCAGTAAAGCGATCGCGCTACGTCACCCACGGGTTCGCCCTTGGCTACGGTATCAACGCAAGCGCTCCCGGGGCCGGTCGCCGCCGACACAATGTCGACGACAACGCGGTCGCCCAGATCGGCAGACATCTCGCCGATCTTCGAGCCGCCGTCATAGATTTTCAACGACTTGAGGTCTCCGCTGAGGAGAGCGTAGGAAGAACCGTCCTGACTGTCTGGGGCGATCCGCGTGTGGCAATCAGTGTGAACGTCTTCTTCGGCGATTTCACCAGTCTCCACATTCAGCAGGTAGGCGCCGGTATCCTCGCCGTCCGCGACCGTGTGCACAAGCAGCCGCCCGTCCCCAGTCCACACCGGTTCCTGACATTGCCCGTCAACGCGGTCCGGCTGTTCGACTTCGAGTTCCGCACCCTCCTCCACCGACCACACCCGCAGCCGACCATCACCGCTCCTGCGGGACGTATCCACCCAACTGATGAACCGCCCGTCTAGCGAGACATTGCCCGAGTGCCCCAGATCTGTGTCCCCGGCAAACAGAAGCCGCGGTTCGCCTCCCTCGTTGAACGACAAGGCGTTGACCTTCTTCTCATCGTCCGGATCGGTCGCCAGATAGTAGAAGGTGTCCGGCTGAATCTCGATCTTCTCAGCGGACGGCGCAGAGTCTTCCGGGGCCGACTCCCCTTCGTCGTCGCCGGAAGCCGAACACCCGGCAAGCGACCCCGCCAACAGCGTCAACACCGCCACACCGCGAATACCAGGGGGTTTCATACTCCCAACCTTCGGCGTCTGTGAGGTCATCGCGGGCAGTCCAATCTGTTGTCGGGTCGTTCGGCACATCCTCGTCCGGCCGCGTTGTCCTCGCGTTGTCCGACAGCCGCCGCGTACCGGCCGAACATCCGATTGACGCCTACTCCGCAGCGTGATCAACTGAATACGTATCCGTGGGTCCGGCACACCCACCGCATTGGCGACGGCATCCGCCACCGCGCATTCCGCACGTTTCGGAGGCAACCATGCACGCGTCCTGCAGAGAAGACGCCGTTCTCGCACTTGTCGCTTCGCTTCGGACAGACGAGATCGAGCTGATGAACGAGGTGCTGCACGACGCCGGCCTCGGCCGCCCGCTCGGGCTTCCCGCGGAGCCCTGGAGCACTGAGGACGACGCGTCCCAAGTGGTCGTCCTGCCGGTGACCGGCGTCGACCCGGCGACCATACGGGACGAACTGCGCCGCGCCCGCAGACGCGGCGTGGACGTGCCCGAGCTGATCCCGGACTTCCAGTACGCTGCGGGCACGGTCGACGACGGCGCCAAGCACTACGACTATCTCTACACCGCCGGCGGCAAGAAGATCGGACACTCGGCGATCGCGTGGCTGCCGGCCCCGGAATACGCGATGACGACCAAGCCCGTGTGGCGACGTCTCGCGCGCCGGCCCGTGGTCGCGCTGCTGGACTCCGGGGTCGAGCCGCACGGCTGGCTTCCCGATCCGGACGCGGACGACCCGTTCATGCTCTCGGCTTCCGGCTGGCGGGAGCGGGTGCCCATCCCCGAACCGGACGACGGCAAGGCATGCAGCCACCACGGCCACGGCACCTTTATGGCCGGACTGATCCGCGCGGCCGCACCCGACGCCAGGCTGCTCCCCATGCGAGTGATGAGCGACATGGGACAGGTCAGCGAACTCAACGTCGCCGCCGCCTTGACATGGCTTGCCGACTACGTCCGCCGCGGCGGCGTGGTCGACGTGGTGTGCATGGCCTTCGGTCGTTTCGAGGACAACGACGACGAGGGTCTCGACCTGGTAAGAGAAGCGATCCGCACGCTGTCGAACCGGGGCGTGACGATCGTCGCGTCGGCCGGAAACCACGGGTCGGAACGCGCCGTCTATCCGGCGGCGTTCGCCGTCGACCCGGAGCTGTCCGTCGTCAGCGTCGGCGCACGGACCTCGGAAACCGAGCGCGCGCAGTTCAGCGGCCACGGCGTGTGGGTGCGGGAGTGGCGAGACGGCGTCGACGTCGTCGGCCCCATGCCGTTGACCGTCAAGGACATCGGCGAGGACGGGTACGCGTGGTGGAGCGGCGCCTCGTTCGCGGCGGCCGCCTACACCGGCGAAATGGCACAAAGCACGCTGTCGCACCGAGGCCGGATCGCGGCGTGAACAGCGTGACCGTCTCGGGTTTGATGTGGGTCTGCGGCTACTACAGACGACAGGGAGCCCCAGCCTCGGCTGGGGCTCCCTGATGTCAATATCGCGAAACGCGTCGCGCTTTACTCCTTGCGCGCGATGCCCGCCATGAGAATGCGCTGGTACGGCTGCAGCTCCTCGGGCTCGGGCACCTTGGCGTCGGGTTCTTCGGGGAACCAGCGAGCCAGGAAGTCGAGCCCGGGCGGAACGAGCGGCATGCCGAGGAAGTGCTCTGTAATTCGCTCGGGCGTGCGGATCCAGCCGTTGCCGAGGCTCTCAAGGCCCGCCTGCTCCATCGACTTCTGCAGCGGCTCGCCGGTGTCGACGAAGTCGGTGATGAGCAGGTAGCTGCCCGGGACCATGGCGTCCATGAGCGTGCGGACCCATTCGTCGGGCTGCTCGTCGTCGTGGAAGTGCATGTGGAGGCCCACGATCAGCAGCGCGATCGGCCGACCGAAGTCGAGCCTGCTCTGCACGTCGGGATGGTCGAGGATCTCCTGCGGCCGCCGCAGATCCGCGGTCACGACGGTCGTGGAGTTGTTCGTCGCCAGCAGCGCGCGCCCGTGGGCGAGCACGATCGGGTCGTTGTCGACGTAGACGACCTTGGCGTCCGGGTTGATCTCCTGGGCGGCTTCGTGAGTGTTCTTCATGGACGGCAGTCCGCTGCCGACGTCCAGGAATTGGTCGATCCCCGCCTCGCGCGCCAGATACTGCACGCCCTTGATCAGCGCTCCGCGGTTCTCTTTGGCACACCTGCCGCAGTCGGGGACATGGTTCAGGTAGATGGCGGCCCCTTCGCGGTCCGGCGCGAAGTTGTCCTTGCCTCCAAGGAGCGCGTCGTATACGCGCGCGATGGTCGGCTTGGTGATGTCGAGGCCGGGAGGTGGCGCCGGATCGTTGACGGGCGTCGCTTCGTCGTTTGCGGTCATTGGACGCAGCCTTTGCGTTGTAACGGAAGTCGTCGTGGTTATCGTACGGCGTCGACGTTCCGTACGTCACACAGCATGCCTACTCGCTGTGAACGACGCATGACCAACCGGTCATCTTACGGCGGCGTCAGTCGATCGCGGCGAGACGACGGCCGACCCGCCGTCGCCGAAGTGGACAATCCTCGGGAGTTCGCGGCCCCAGGCGCCGACCGTGTTTCGGCTCGGCTCAGCCGTTCTCGCCTCGCGTCGCCGAGACGGCGGGTACCGTCGGCCTCATGCGTGTAGTCATCGCCGGAGGCCACGGCAAAATCGCGCTGCGTTTGGAGCGGCTGCTCGCCGACCGCGGCGACCGCGTGGAAGGGCTGATCCGCAATCCCGGCCACGCCGCGGACCTGCGCGCCGCCGGCGCCGAGCCGGTGCTGTGCGATCTGGAGGCCGCGTCGGTCGACGAGGTCGCCGCTCGCTGCGCCGGCGCCGACGCGCTGGTGTTCGCCGCGGGCGCGGGACCGGGCAGCGGCGCCGCCCGCAAGACCACAGTGGACCTGAACGCGGCAGTCCTGCTGGCCGACGCGGCCGAACAGGCGAAGGTCGCCCGATACGTCATGGTCTCGGCCATCGGCGCCGCCGCCCCGCCGCCGGAAGACGACGATTCGGTGTTCGCCGCGTACCTGCGAGCCAAGGCGGCGGCCGACGACGACCTGCGTGCCCGCCTCGGTCTCGACTGGACGGTGGTGCGACCCGGCAGCCTCACCGACGAACCGGGAACCGGGCTGGTGACGCTGACCGAGGACGCGCCCCGCGGCGACATCACCCGCGACGACGTAGCGGCCGTGCTCGCCGAAATCCTCGCCGCGCCCGGACTCGCCGGCCGTTCGCTGAACCTGGTCGCCGGAACCACGCCGATCCCCGAAGCCGTGTCCGCCGCAGCCCGCTGACCTCGGCGCACGGCGCACCGAGCCTGCCGCGACGTCATCCCCCCGCGGGAAAAAGGATCCGCCGGCTTCGGACGTGCTCGGGCCGGAATCCGAAAGCGATCAGCCGACCAAGCAGCTTCTGCGCCAGGCCGAGGCCGCCGCCGGGCGTCGCGTCGGGATCGAAGCGGATGGCGGCGTCTTGCAGCACCTGGATCGCGGCGGCCGGGAACGCGCGGCGTCGCTGGACGGCCGCAAGCGCCGCGCGCGACACGTGGGTTCCGTCGCGCTGGCTGCGTAGCAGCGGCTCGACGAGACGGTTGGCGACGGCCACGGCGTCCTGCACGGCCAGGTTCACCCCAAGACCACCCACAGGGGACATGCAGTGCGCGGCGTCGCCGATCACCAGCGCGCCGGGCACGTGCCAGCGGCGCAGCCGGTCGGCCCGCACGTCCAGGAAGTTAAGCGAGTCGATCGACTCGACCTCGTCGACTCGGTCGGCCAGGAAGGGGGCAAGCCGCGCGACCTTCTCGCGGAAGGCTTCGACTCCGGCCGCACGCAGGGCGCGGATGCCCTTGCCCTTGGGAACTTCGAAGAACGCCTGCCAGTACGCGCCGCGGTCGATCAAGCCCAGGATGTCGCCGCCGTCGATTCGGATGGTCAGGCCGCCGTCGTCGGGGTCGGATTCGCGCCTAGAGACGCGGAACAACACCACGTCGATAGGCACGCCGCGCTCGCGCGGGCGCAATCCGAGCGCGGCACGAGTCGCGGAATGCCGCCCGTCGGCGGCGACGGTCAGCTCGGCGCGAATCTCGCCTTCGCCGTCGCCGCAGCGGTACCGGACGCCGCACACCCGGCCGTTGCCGCGCACCGCGTCGTGAAACGCCGTGCTCATCTTCAGGTGGAAGTTTGGATGCCGAGACGCTTCGGCGGTGATGAAGTCAAGGAAATCCCACTGTGGAACCATCGCGATGTAGGGAAAGCGAACCTTGAGCCGGCCGAAGTTCGCCACCTCGTTGTACGTGTCGCCGCGAATCACGCCCATCGCGGTGAGCTTGCGATGCGGCAGCTCGTGAAACCGCTCGGAGAGGCCGAGCTGGTGCATGACGTCGATGGTTCCCGGGTGGACGGTGTCCCCGCGAAAGTCGCGCAGGAAGTCGGCGTGCTTTTCCAGGACGGTCACGTCGACTCCGGCGCGGGCGAGCAGCAGACCGAGCATGGCGCCGGCGGGTCCCCCGCCGACGATGCACACGGTCGTGGATCGAGTCTTGAGCTTTTCCATGGTCGCCTCTTTCTCAACAAGTGTTGAATAAAGATCGTAGCCGCGCGGGCGGATTTCTTCAACACATGTAGAAGAATTTTCCGTGCGACTAAGATTCACGGCGATGAGCACCGCGGACAGCCCAGATCCCGCCGCCAGGCCGAACCGCCAGGGCCGGTGGCGGACCGGGCGGGAAAGCAAGCGCAAGATCATCGCCGCCGCCCGAGCGAGCTTCGCGGCCAACGGCTACCAGCGCGCCACGGTCCGGTCCATCGCGGCCGACGCCGGGGTGGACCCGTCGATGATCAGCTACTTCTTCGGGCGCAAGGATCAGCTGTTCGCCGCCGCCATGAACATGGCCGACAGTCCCCGAGAGCCGGTCGCCACACTGCTCGCCGAGGGCCTCGACGGGTTCGGCGCCCGGCTCGTGCGGGGGTTCCTGGAGGTGTGGGACGCCGCGGAAGGCGTCGAACCGCTGCTGGCCATGGCCCGCTCGCCGCACGGCGGGGACGTCGCCTCGGACATGTTGCGCGAATACATCGACAATGAGTTCACCGCGCAGCTGGCGGCGGCGACGAACGCCCCGGACGCGGCGCTTCGCGCCGGCCTGGTGAGCGCCCAGCTGCTCGGGCTGGCGGTGTGCCGGTACTCGCTGCGGCAGGAGCCGCTCGCCTCGGCCGACCACGACACCGTGACCGCTTGGCTTGGCCCGATCTTGCAGCGGCTGCTCACCGGCCCTCCACCGGGCGCCGCGCAGCCGGATCCTATATAGATGCCAGTTTGGCCAAAGCCAGACGCGCCAGGACCAGGCATGCGGCGGCGACCGCGAGGCCGCCCAACAGATAGAGCCATGACGTCCACAGTGCTTGCATGATCCACCAGGTGGGCAGAGCGGCGAAGAGCCAGCCGAGCGTGCCGGAAAGCCACCAGCTTGCCAGCGGGGCCTGCGACGCCAGGCCGAGGAGCTTCACGGCGGCCACGCCTTCCACTTTGCTGCGCGCCACGGCGAGCGTGGCGAGCATGATCAGCGGCGCGGTCGCGCCGGCAAGCAGCACCGCGGCCGCTAGTCGGGACCACGACGCGGACGGGGCAAGTC
>JBOGDN010000052.1:0-2441 GCA_050742995.1 Stackebrandtia sp.
CGCTTTACCTGCTGCTGACCTCGGCGGCGCGCGAGGCGCTGCGCGGCGTCGAGACCGTCGTCGTCGACGAGGTGCACGCGGTGTGCGGCGTCAAACGCGGCGCGCACCTGGCGCTGAGCCTGGAACGCCTCGACGAGCTTCTCGAGCGGCCGGCGCAGCGCATCGGGCTTTCGGCGACGGTGCGGCCGGTCGAGGCGACCGCGCGCTACCTCGGCGGGGAGCGTCCCGTGACGATCGTGAACCCGCCGGCGGTCAAGACGATCGACCTTTCGGTGGAAGTCACCGTCGAGGATCTGGCGAACCTGACCGACGTCGACGACTACGGCCAGCCGTCGGTGTGGCCGTCGATCACGCGGCGACTGTACGACCTGATCACCTCGCACCGCTCCACGATCGTGTTCGCCGACTCCCGCTCGCTGACCGAGCGGCTGTGCGCCCGGCTCAACGAGCACGTCCTGCAGCCGCATCCGCCGTACCGGGCGATCCCGGCGCAGGTGATGGCGCAGTCGCAGGTCGCGGCCGGATCCGCCCCGGTGCTGGCGCGCGCCCATCACGGTTCCATGTCCCGCGAGGAGCGGCTGCTCGTCGAGTCGGCGCTCAAATCGGGCGAGCTGCGCTGCGTGGTGTCGACGTCCAGTCTGGAGCTGGGCATCGACATGGGCGAGGTGGACCTGGTGGTGCAGATCGGCGCTCCCCCGAGCGTGGCCTCCGGGCTGCAGCGGGTGGGCCGGGCCGGACACCAGGTCGGCGCGGTCTCGCGCGGGGTGATGCTGTCGACGCACCGCTCGGATCTGCTTGCGGCCGCGGTGACGGCCGAGCGGATGTCCGCCGCGCGGATCGAGGAGCTGCTTCCGCCGCGTCACCCGCTAGACGTGCTTGCGCAGCAGGTGACGGCCATGGTGGCCATGGACGACTGGACCGTGGAGCGGCTTGGCCGGGTGGTGCGCCGCGCCGCCTCGTTCGCCTCGCTGCCGGAGGACGGGCTGCGCAGCGTGCTCGACATGGCCTCCGGCCGGTACCCGTCGACCGGGTTTTCCGGCCTGAAGCCGAAGCTGGTGTGGGATCGCCAAAGCGGGCGGCTTTCGACCCGGCCCGGCGCCCAGCGCGTCGCCGTCCTCAGCGGCGGCACCATCCCCGACCGCGGGCTGTACGGGGTGTTTCTCGCCGAGAGCGGCCCCGGCGGCAATCCCGGCTCGCGCGTCGGCGAGCTTGACGAGGAGATGGTCTACGAATCCCGCGTCGGCGACGTGTTCCTGCTCGGCGCGACGTCATGGCGCATCGAGACCATCACCCCGGACCGGGTGCTTGTGTCGCCGGCGCCGGGCCAGCCGGCGCGGATGCCGTTTTGGAAGGGCGAGGATCCGGGACGCCCGGCGGAGCTTGGTCGGGCGATCGGCGCCCGCCTGCGCGACCTGAAAGAGCGGTCCGCGCCGAACCCCGAGCTGAACGACGCCGCCGCGACCAACCTGCTGTCCTACGTGTCCGCTCAACTCGCGCACGCCGGAACGGTCTGCGACGACCGCACCGTTGTCGTGGAACGTTTCCGCGACGAGCTTGGCGACTGGCGCGTGGTGGTGCACTGCGTGCTCGGCGCGAAAGTCAACCGCCCCTGGGCGACGGCGATCGCGGCCAGGCTGCGGGACCGCCTCGGCGTCGACGGTCACGTGTCCGCCGCCGACGACGGGATCGTGCTGCGGCTTCCGGACATGCCGGACCCGCCCGGCGCGGAGCTGGTCCGTTTCGACCCCGAAGAGATCGCGGCGACGGTGACGGCGGAGCTGGTGCACTCGCCGCTGTTCGCCGCCCGCTTCCGCGAGTGCGCGGCGCGGTCGCTGGTGTTGACGCGGCGCGGCTTCCAGCGTCGCCAGCCCCTGTGGCAGCAGCGACACCGCGCCGGGCAGCTGTTCGACGTCGCCCGCGAGTTCGCGGACTTCCCGGTGACGGCGGAGGCGGCGCGGGAGTGCCTTGAGGAGTACTTCGACATGCCCGCTCTCGAAGAGCTGCTGCGGGGCTTGGCGTCAGGATCGACGCGAGCGGAGGAGACGGTCGTGGAGTCGGCCTCCCCGTTCTCGCAGAGCCTGCTGGCGGGCTACACGGCCGGCCATCTGTACGGCGAAGACGAGCCGCTGGCCGAGCGGCGAGCCGCCGCGCTCAACTCCGGGCTGCTGGATTCGCTGCTGGGCGACGGCGAGCAGACGCTGCGTCCCGACGTGGTCGCCGAGGCCGAAGGCTGGCTGCAGTGGCGCGACGGCAGAGACTTGAGCGACGCCGAGGACGTCGCCGAGCTGCTGCGAGTCCTCGGCGACGTGTCGGCCGAGGAGCTGTCCGCGCGCGGCGTGGCGCCGGCCGCGGCGTGGGAGCTGGTCGAGGCGGGACGCGCCGTCGAGGTGTCGGTCGCCGGGCAGCCGCGGTTCGTCGCCGTGGAGGACGCCGCCCGCTAT
>JBOGDN010000053.1:0-2835 GCA_050742995.1 Stackebrandtia sp.
TTTCCGCACCGACCCGGCCGGCGCCGGGATGCCGCCGCCTGCGCCGCGGCTCGCCGACCGGCCGCGTCCGTCGTCCCAGCCGGCAGTCCGGACGGCGCGCGAGTCGATCAACCGCGTCACGTCGGACGTCCGTGCTCACCTGCCGACAATTCACTTCGAATGGAGAACCGCTCACGCCGACGAATCGCTGCGCGCGGGCGCGGCGCTGCCCGAGGCCGAGCCGGGGGTGGTCAACGAAAATCTTGGGCTGCCGCAGCGTCAGCCGATGGCGAACCTGGCCCCCGGGTCGGTGGCGCCCACGGCCGAGCGCGCCGACGAGCCCATTCAGCGCGACCCGACCACGATCAGCGCCACCTACGCGGCTTACGCCCGCGGTCTGGTGGGCAACCGATCGGCCCGGCCACCCGCACCCGACGACCCGAGGACGCCATCGTGACCCCTGCTCCCAGTCTTGATTTGGACTTCCTGCTCAACGACTTCGTCAGCCGCGTGCCGCACGTGACGCACGTGATCGCGGTGTCGGCCGACGGTCTGTTAATCGCCTGCAACGACGCGCTGCCGTCCTCGGAGTCGGAGCGGCTGTCGGCCATCGCCTCCGGGTTGACCAGCCTGCTGGCGGGCGCGGCGCGCTCGCTGCAAGCCGATCCCGTGGCCAGCAACCTCACCGAGATGTACGGCGGCTACATGTTCTCGATGTCCGTGTCCGGCGGCGCCAGCCTGCTGGCGCTGGCAGGCCACGGCTGCGACATCGGCCAGGTCGGCCACGAACTGTCCAACTTGATCAGCCGGGTCGGTCCCGCGCTCACGCCGCAGTCCCGATACGACAACTCGCGGGACCGGCTTCCGCAACACGGTTAGGGCCGCTTCCCGCCGCGTATCCCAGGCGTCAGCGGTCGTCGACGGCGAGCTCGCGGCGGACCTCGTCGGCTTCGGAAAGCCCGGCCGCGGCGAAGTAGTCAAGCGCGCGTTCCAGGTACCGACGGGCGCCGGATTCGTCGCCCGCGGCGCGCAGGGCTTCAGCGACGCCCCGTTCGGCCTCGGCAAGCAGATGCCGAGCGCCCAATCGCGCGGCGATGCCCGCGGCGGCGTGGTGGCTCTCCAACGCCGAATCGCGGTCGTCCAACGTCTGCTGGACGGCGCCGAGCCGGTGCAGTATCCGAGCCTCGAGCGCGGGCTGGTTCAAACCGTCGAGAGTGTCCAGCGCCAGCTGACAGTGATCGAGCGCTTCGGCTCCGCGTCCCAGACCCCGCAGATCGTCGGCGATGACCGCGTGGGACCAGGCCGTCCCGTCGGGCTCGCCGTAGTCGCGGCATTGCGCGAGAACCCGCTCGTGCAGCCGCAGCGCCTCGGCGAAGTCCCCGCCGCGCCAGGCGACCAGCCCCAGGTGAAACAGGACGCGGGCCTCCTCGCGCTCGTGTCCGAGTTCGCGGAAGGCCGCCGACGCGCCGTCGAGGCAGGCGCGGGCTTCGTCGAGCCGGTCCAGCCACAGCAGCGGCCACGAAAGGTTGTAGCGTCCCTGCGCCTCCAGCTCCTTCAAACCCGCGGACGTCGCGGTCTCGACGACTCGCTCGTAGGCGTCGATGGACGCCAGATAGTCGCCGCGGGAGGCGTGCAGGTTGCCGAGGTTGTTGAGCGTGGCGGCCGTGCCGCGCGGGTCGCCGACGTCGCTCCACAGTCGCAGCGCCGCCTCGAGCCAGTCGATCGCCTCGGAGAATCGCCCAAGACGCAGCTGGGACAGCCCGAGCCGGTTGGAGAAATAGGCCTCCAGGTCGACGCGGCGCATCCGGCGCGCGGCGGCCAGGCCGTTGCGCTCCACGGCGACCCTGTCCTCGCCGTGGCCGTGGAATTCCAAATAGCACGACAAGGCGGCGCACAGCTCGGCGGCGTAGCCGTCGAGCTGGCGCTCAAGGCATTCCTCCACGGCGAGTGTGAGGTTGGCCTGCTCGGCGGCGAACCATGAAACGGCCTGCGGGCGGTCGTCGACGCTCCATCCGGCGACGTGGCCGGGCTCGACAAGGCGCGGCCAGGCGGTCAGATGCGGGTCGAGCAGGCCGACGGCGGCGCGCGTCGTGACCGCGTACGCGTTGAGGAGGCGAGTCAGTGCGTCGGCGCGGGCCTGGGCGTCGACTTGGTCGGCGACCGTTACGGCGTATTGGCGCAGCAGGTCGTGGAAGTGGTATCGGCCGGGTGCGTCAGTCATGAGGAGATGCCCGTCGACGAGGTTTTCGACCATCTTCTCCGCCGCGTGCAACGGCCGGTCGGCCAAGGTCGCGGCGGCTTCGGCGTCGAATTCGGGTCCGGGACCCGCGGCGAGCAAGCCGAAGAGACGTCGGTGTTCGGCGTCGAGCTCATCGTAAGACAGCGAGAAGGCCGCGGCCACCCCGCGACTGTCGGCGTTCAGCGCCTCGAGGGTTCTGTCGGTTCGCGACAGTCGAGACAGCAGGTCCGCCGGGGTCCAGGCGGGGCGGTTGCGCAGCCGGGAGGCGGCGATGCGCACCGCGAGCGGCAGCCGTCCGCAGGCCTCGACGATCTCGGCGACGGCGCGGTCGGGCGCGATCGGACGCGAGGACGTCGCGGCGGCGTCGGCGAAAAGCGCGGCGGCGTCGGCGGGCGTCAGCACCTCCAGCGACATCGGGTGGGCGTCGACGAGGTCGACCAGTCGGCGTCTGCTGGTGACGATCGCCAGGCACTCGGGTTCGCCGGGAAGCAGCGGACGGACTTGTCCGGCGTCGACGGCGTTGTCGAGCACGACGAGAACGCGACGTCCGGCAAGCGCCGTGCGCAGCGCGGCTGAGCGCGCCTGCCGCCCGTCGGGGATCTCGGCGTCCGCGACGC
>JBOGDN010000054.1:0-8914 GCA_050742995.1 Stackebrandtia sp.
ATGCCGGTCCAGTTGGCGTCGTGCATCTTGTGGTGCGCCATCCCGGCGAGCGGCTTGCCGGCCGGCACCTGCATGCGGATGAGGAACTCCAGCTCCCACCGGGCCTCGTCGAGGACGTCCGGCACGCCGTTGCCGTTCTCGGGTATCGCCCACTGGCCGTCGGCGAACTGGTCCGCGCCGTCGACGTGAAGGCTCCGCTCGTACACGTTGAGCAGGTGCCACGCCGAAAGCCCGCCGTTGACGACGTACTTGCCCTGGTCGCCGGCGTCGTACCAGCCGTGCGGCACGTCGAGCGAGTAGTCGCAGTCGACGGCGCAGGGCACGTCCAGGTCGCCGGTGTTCGGCGCGACGCCAAGATGCCCGGCCGGTCGCGCGTACGCTTCGCCGACGTATTGCGCCTCGATCTCGATTCCGGCGCGCTGGTGGTAGAAGAACGCCCACGCGTCGTTCGCCAGCTCGGCGTAGACGTCGCCTCGGACGTCGAACGGGTGGCTGGCCTGGCCGTCGACCTCAAGCACGTAACCGTCGCCCGGCTGCGTGAAATCGGTGAAGTCGACGTGATGCACGTGGTCGCCGGACGGCTCGTCGTCGCCGAACACCTCGGTGTCGCCCGCGGCGACTTCCGCGCCGTCGGCGTCGCGCAGCGTCCACTTCAGCGGGTCGGTCTGATCGGCGACCACGGTGGCGCGTTTGGGGCCGTCCGGCAGGTAGCCGACCTGGTTGACGCGCACGGCTTCGCCGGCTTCGGCCGCCTCGGCGTCGGAGGCGGCGTACACGCCGGACACCGCCAATCCCGCGGCCGCGGCCGCGGCCGTCACAATCTTGAGTCGCATCGTCGATTCTCCTTGGGGGATTGGGATCGCTCCCACGCGTTAGCTTCCCAGGATCGTCGCGCCCGGGCAACCCCTCCAAGACGAAGAAATCGACCATTTTGAGAGTTTCGGTCCCGATCGGCGTCGCGGACCGCGACGCCGATCGGGGCGTCGTCGTGCGTCAGCCGGCGGCGGTGGTCAGGCCCGCGTCGTAGGGGAAAAGCGGATCGTAGTCGGGGTCGCCGACGTTGATCGGCTCGTCGTCGACGCTGCGCGGCCAGCTCACCGGGAGCTTTCCGCCGTAGCCGACGACGCCGAACAGCGTGTCGGCCACGCCCGCGCCCTCGGTGCCCGGCAGCCAACCGGCCGCGAACGCGTCGATCGAGTCGATTCGGTCGGCTATCTCCAGCGGCCGCCCGGAGATCGTCAGGACCACGCAGTCCATGGCCCCGCACACCTTGTCGACCGCGGCGGCGTCCGCTTCGGACAGTTTCATGTCGTGGCCGCCGACGCCCACGTCGCCGTGGCCCTCGGCGTAGGGCTCCTCGCCGACCACGACCAGTCCGACCTCGTGCCCGTCCGTCGGCGCCGAGGCGTCTTCGCTGTAGGTGACCTCGGCCTCGGGCGCGACCTCGGAGATTCCCTCCAGGACGGTGGTTCCCTCGGTGACGTCCCCTGAGGATCCCTGCCAGGTGATCGTCCAGCCGCCGGACTGGCCGCCCAGGTCGTCGGCGTTGGCGCCGGCCACGTAGAGCTGGGAGTCGGACGCCAGCGGCAGCACGTCGCCGTCGTTCTTCAGCAGCACCTGGGACGCGGCGGCCGCCTCGCGCGCGACCGCGCGGTGCGCGGCGGAGCCGATCGAGTCGATGTTGGTGCGGTCGGCGTATGGCTTCTCGAACAGGCCGAGCTCGAACTTGGCGGTCAGGATCCGGCCGACCGCCTCGTCGACGCGTTCCGCGGACACCCGTCCGGCCTCGATCTCGCCGAGCAGCGTTTCGACGAAGAGCTCGTATTCGTGGGGAACCATGACCATGTCGACGCCGGAGTTGATCGCGGTGCGCACGTCGCTGGCGTAGTCGCCGGGAATCTGGTCGACGGCCGCCCAGTCGGAGATCACGAAACCTTCGAAACCGAGTTCCTGCTTGAGGACTCCGTTGATCAGGTCGCCGTTGGCGTGCATCTTGACCGGGTCGACGCCGTCGTCGGGATAGTCCACACTGGAGTACGACGGCATGATCGATCCGACGTCGCGCGCGACCGCCTCGGCGAACGGAGCGATGTGGACGTCTCGCAGTTCTTGCTCGGTGACCTCGGTGACGCCCTGGTCGATGACGTAGTCGTCGTGGGTGGACGAGCCGTACGTGGTGCCGCCGTCGCCGACGAAGTGTTTGGCCGTGGCCAGCACGCTGGTGCTGGCCGAAAGGTCGTCGCCCTGCAGCGCGTCGACGACGCTGGTCATGGACGAGACCAGCTCCGGGTCCTCGCCGAACGATTCGTAGGTGCGTCCCCAGCGGTCGTCGCGCGCCACGCACAGGCACGGCGCGAAGGTCCACGGCACGCCGGTGGCGCGGGTTTCGATCGCGGTGACCTCGGCGGTGCGCGCGGCGAGCTCGGGCGAACGGGCCGCGCCGAGGCCGATGTTGTGCGGCATGATCGTCGACCCGTACAGGTTGTTGTGCCCGTGGACGGCGTCGGCGCCATAGATGATCGGGATCTGCAGCCGGGTCTGCAGCGCGTGGGACTGGTATTCGTCCACCATGTCCGCCCAGGCCTCGGGCGTGTTGGGCGTCGGCGTGGATCCGCCGCCCGAAAGCAGCGAGCCGAGGCCGTACGCGGCGATGTCGGCGGGGTCTGCCAGGGCGCTGCGTTCAGCCTGTGTCATCTGGCCGACCTTTTCTTCGATCGTCATCTCGTCGACGAGGTCGGAGACCCTGTCGGCCACGGGCAGATTCGGGTTCAGGTACGCGGGCTCCGCGGCGACGGCGGACGCCGGGATCAGATTGACGAACATCGAGACGGCGGCGGCCGAGACGATCGCGGGGAGCAGTCGTCTCGGTCGTCGCGGCGTGGTTGCGAGGGGGACTGTCGTCGCCACGATGACTCCTTGCCGGGGGCCGGAAGAGTTGCCCCTAAAGACTTACAGATCTGTAAGGATTAGTCAACGAGGCGGCGAGGCGACCTCACTCGAACAGCGCGCGCCCCCACCAGTCGTCGGAGTCCTTGACGCCCGGCGGGCACGCGAAGACGCCGCTGGATATGTGCTTTATGTACTCGTTGAGGACGTCGGCCTCGGCGAGCGCCTGCTGCACCGGAACGAAGGCGCGATGCGGATCGCGCTGGTAGGCGATGAAGAACAGCCCGGAGTCCAGCCGCCCCAGATCGTCAGACCCGTCGACATAGGAGTATCCCCGTCGCAGCATGCGTGCGCCGTCGTGCCGGGTGGGATGCGCCAGCCGGATGTGCGCGACGTCGGCGATCGTCGGCTCGCCGTCGGTCTCGGCGTCGAAGTCGGGGTCGTCGAACTCGCCGGTCCCCGTCAGCGGCGCGCCTTCGGCCTTGTTGCGCCCGAAGATGGCTTCCTGCTCCATGAGCGACGTGCGGTCCCAGGTCTCGACCATCATGCGGATCTTGCGGGTGACGACGTAACTGCCGCCGACAAGCCATTCCGGACTGTCGTCGGCGGACACCCACAGGTGCTTGTCCAGCTCCTCGGTCTCCTCGGCCTTCAGGTTGGCGGTGCCGTCCTTGAAGCCCATGAGGTTGCGCGGGGTGTCCTGCTCCCGGGTGGTGGCCGAGGTGCGCCCGAAACCCAGCTGCGACCAGCGCTGGCTGACCACGCCGAAGCCCAGCCGCGTCAGGTTGCGCACCGCGTGCACCGCCACCTGCGGGTCGTTGGCGCAGGCCTGGACGCACAGGTCGCCTCCGGAGATCTCCGGCCGCAGGTCGTCGCCGGGGAAGTTCGGCAGCTCGCGCAGCCCTTCGGGGAGCCGGTCGGCCAGCCCGAATCGGTCGGCGCCGTCGGAGTCGACGAACAGCGACGGTCCGAAGCCGACGGTCACGGTCAGACCGGAAGGCGGCAGCCCCTGGGCTTCGCCGGTGTCCTCGGGGGCCGCGGCGGCCGGGCCGCCGACCGCGCCGCCGGGACCGGCGAAGTCGCCGCGCACCATGCGTTCGGCCGCGACGGTCCACGCCTTGAGCAGCTCGACGACCTCCTCGCGGTCCTCGACGATCACGTCGAAGGCGACGAAGTGGACCCGGTCCTGCGCCGGGGTGACGATGCCGGCCTGGCGCTTGCCGTAGAAGTCCACGGCGTCGGCCGCGGTCGGGCCCTCGGCGGCGGGGTCGGCCGAGGCCAGCTTTCCGGCGGCGAACCCGGCGCCGGCGGCGGCGAGTCCCGCCGCGCCCAGGCCGATGGCGTGTCTGCGTCTCATCGTTTGTCCTCCGTTCGCTTTACTCGGCGACCACGCCGGCGACGTCGCTGACGGGCTCGCCGAGTGCGTTGATCGCGTCGGAGAGGTCCCGCAGCTCGGACTCGGAAAGCTCGTCCCACAGCTGCCAGCCGTCGTCGACGCGGTGCTTTTCCAGCGCGTCCCAGGCGCCGGCGAACTTCTCGTCCAGCTCGGCGACGAGGTCGGGGTCGCGCTCCTCGAGCGCCGGACGCAGCGAGGCGATCGCGGCCTCGGAGCCTTCCAGGTTGGCGGCGAAGTCCCACAGGTCGGTGTGCGAGTAGCGGTCTTCCTCGCCGGTGATCTTGGAGGTGGCGACCTCGTCGAGCAGCTCCTTGGCGCCGTTGGCCAGCTGCAGCGGCGAAAGATCCTCTTCGGCGGCCAGGTCGACGACCTCCTGGACGTCGATCATCAGCTGATCGGCGATCTCTCCGGAGTTGGAGACGTCCTTCGCAACCCACAGGTCGTATTCCAGCTTGTGGTAGCCGGTGAAGTCCGGGTCGTCTACGCCGTCGGGCCAGTTGTCCTCGCGTCCGTCGACCTTCGGGTCGAGGTCGCCGAAGATCTCCGCGACCGGCTCGATGCGCTCCCAGTGGGTGCGCGCCACCGGGAACAGCTCCTTGGCGCCCTCGATGTCCTCGTCCTTGACCGCGTCGACGAACTCGCCGGTGCGCTCGAGCAGCGCCTCCGACTGGCTGGAAACGTAGTCCTTATAGGAATCCGTTGCCTCGGCGAGCGCCTCGTCGTCGCTGAGCTTTTCGGCCTCGCCGGTGACGGTGAAGTCGCCGCGGATGCCGTCGCCGGTCATGCCCGGCTTGCACGCGGTCTCGTATTCGCCGGCGGTCAGCTCCACGATGAGCTCGCGGGTGGCGCTGGGGGCGATGTTCTCCACTTCGCCCATGACGCGGTTGCCCTCGGCGTAGACGTAGAACTCGGTGACCTTGGTGCCTTCGTTGGTCACGTCGAACGAGACCGTCCCGGCCTCGGCCTCGACGACGGACACCTCGCAGGCGTCGTCGGTGGCGGTCACCGGGATCGGACCGTCGCCGCCTTCGGCGGAGGGCTCGGCCTCGCAGGCGGCGAGTCCGGCCGCGGCGAGCGCGACCACGGCGATGAGGGGCGTGCGCATGGTTCTCCTATCGGGCTTGAGCTTCGGAAGCTGCTTCGGGGACGGTCGAGTCGGCGGTTTTTCGCGTCGAGCGCGTCGGCCACAGGAACAGCGCCAGGACGGGCACGGCGTAGGCGGCCCAGGCGATCGTCTCCAGCACCGTCGGCCTCGGGGTCAGGTTGATCGTGCCGCGCAGCAGTTCGGCGTACCAGCTGTCGGGCGGCAGCGCGCCCGAGATGTCGAAGGCGTGATTTTGCAGTCCGCCGAGGACTCCGGCCTCCTGGAAGTCGTACACGGCGTACTTCAGGATCCCGGCGGCCACGACGATCAGCAGCGCTCCGGTCCAGGTGAAGAAGCGGCTCAGGTTGATCCGGACGGCGCCCAGGTACAAGGCGACGCCGATGACGACCGCGACGGCGATCCCGGCGAGCGCGGACAGCAGCAGGTTGAGGCCGCTGCCGGCCGAGCGGCTGGCCGAGTACAGGAAGATCGAGGTCTCCAGGCCTTCGCGGGCCACGGCGAGGAAGGCGACCGTGATCACCGCTACGGGCCCGATCGCGATCGCCTTGTCGAGCTGTTCGCGCAGTTCGCCGGCGATGCGCCGGGAGGCGCTGCGCATCCAGAAGATCATCCAGGTCACGAAGGCGACGGCGATCAGCGAGGCGACGGCGTCGAAAAGCTCCTGCGACCGGTAGCTGAGATGGGCCGCGGTGAACTCGAGCAGCGCGCCGGCGGCCGCCGAAAGCGCCACGGCGACGGCGACGCCGATCCACACCAGGCGCAGGTGCTCTCTGCGGTCGCTCTTGACCAGGAAGGCCACCAGGATGCTGACGACGAGCGCCGCTTCAAGGGCCTCGCGCAGGCCGATGAGGAAGGTCGCGAACATGTGCACTCCGGGGGCAAGATCAAAGCTAAGGGCAGCCTAATTTAGGCTAGCCACACCTTACATCGTCACTCGTCGAAGTGTAAACGGGTCGCGGCGGCGTGACGTCGGCATATGCGGCGTCGACTCATGCAGTCGCGAAGGGGTGGGGGAGCAGCAGCTCGGCGTTGCGGTCCGTCCGCGAGCCCGTTCCCTTGTCGAAGCCGTGCTGCGGGTCGTTGGCGGCCAGCTCCCGGCTCGGCGTGGCCACGTCGTCGTCGGCGTGGTCGACCATGGTCGTGAACAGCGAAAGGGTCCCGTCGCCGTTGTCGAACACCTCGACGAGCCGAGACTGCGCCGGCCAGTCGACGTGCGCGGCGGTGCCGACGTCCCAGAACCGGCCCTCGCGCGCGGTGACGAGGTTCTCGTGGGTGTGCCCGTTGACCCAGGCGACCACGCACGGGTGCTCGGCCACGACGGCGAGCACGTCGTCGGCGGTGTGCCGGGGGAGGTCGGCGCCGTCGGGGCCTGGCGTCTGCAGCGGATTGTCCAGCGAGCGGGGTCCATGGTGGCTGAACAGCAGCACGAGCTTGCGCTCCTCGTCGGCCTCGGCAAGCCGCTCGGCGAGCCAGTCCAGCTGGCGCCGCCCGATCGAGCCGTTGCTCAAACCGCCGGGGTTGACGGTGTCGAGCACGATCCACCGCACCTCGCCGACGTCGTGCACGTAGTAGGCGACGTCGCCGTCGACGTTGTCCTCGGCGAAGCCGTGGCCGTGCGGGCTGCCGGGCGAGTCGAGGTGCGCCCGCATCCAGTCCCGCCTGCTCACGTACTGCCGTCGGCTGTCGGCGGCGACCCACATCGCGGGCGCGCCGAGCGCGGTGAGCTGATCAAGCACCAGGCTCGGCGCCTCGAGGTCGTGGCAGGGCACGTGGTCGGGGACGCCGACGACCTTGAGGCCGCTTTCGGCGATGAGCTGAAGCGGAAGCAGGACCGGGGACGTGCCCTGCGCCAGTCCGTCGTGGTTGCCGTAGCAGCTGAACCACGGCATGCCGACGCCGACGGCTTCGAACGGCGCGAGGGCCTGCTCGAGCCAGCCGGGGACGTCGGGGAAGCCGAACAGGGTCTTGTAGTAGTCCTCCTCGCCGGCGCCAGCCCGGTCGGGGTGCCAGTAGGCGCGGTCGCCGGAACGCTGCACCCCTTCGTACTCGTCGTCGTCGCCGGACTGCGGCGTGATCGGCGCCCCGGTCAGCTCGCTGCCGTTCATCAAGCCGAGAAAGGTCTCCAGCTCGTTGCCCTGCAAGTTGTCGGTGTTGTCGCCGGTGCAGATCGCGGCCTGCAGCGGCTCGCCGCTGACCGGCGCGGCGCCGATCGCTCGGATCTGGCGCAGCATCGCGTCGGCGATTCGCGCGCTGGCCGCCTCGTGCGGGCGGTGCGAGCTCGCCAGCGGCAAGACGTCGCCGCAGCCGCCGTCGGCGTAGCGGTCGAGGAACTCCACCCGCGTCGTCGACTGGACGTCGATCACGTGCTGGTCGGTGAGGTGCGCGAACGACACCAGGCTGCGGCGGCGTGCTTCGCGGCCCGCGCGCGCCTCGGCGAGGTCGTCGCGGACCACGTGGGGCTCGCCGTCGGCTTCGGCCACGGCGCGGTAGTCGCGCAGCTCTCCCTCGCGGATCACCCGACCGGGGACGAGCGTGCGCTCAAGCGTCGTCGCCCCCTTGACTTCGCGGCGTCGCTGCGGGATCGCGGCGGGCATGCCGACCGTCGCCGCGATCACCCCCGCCAACCCCAGGAACTCACGACGACCGACTGTCACAGTTCCGAAGCCTAACGGATCGATTGCCTAATTTCGATCTGTTGATTTCCAGGAGTGCGTCGCCGTCGATCATGTGGAACTCATGCGGGATTCGTGCAGCGCGGTGTCAAGGTTGTCTCGTTGCTGACCTGGCGACGAAAACGCACGTCAACCGGCTGGTGTTAACGGGAGACCGTCCGGTGCGCGACGTGCTGTGGTGGGCCGCTGCACGGGGGCGGCCCACCGCCTTCGCCGCCGAGAACGTCTCAGGCGGTTTCGGCGTCACACGGTCTTCAACAGGGCCTGGAGCTGTTTGGCGTCGGGAGCGTCCAAGCGGGTGAAGATCTCCAGGGCCCGCCGGCGGCAGTCGCCCGCGGCGTGGACGTCTCCGAGCCCGGCGTGAGCGTCGGCAAGAGCCTCCAGGCCGCGGGCGTGCTGCAGCGGGTCGGGCATGGCCGCGTAGAGGTCGAGGGCTTGGAGACCCCAGCTCACGGCTTGGCCGCACTCGCCGAGCCGGGCGTGGATCTCGCAGCGGATCAACGCCCGGCGCGCGGCGTCTCGCGGCAGCAGATGGTGCCGGTCGCCGGCGGGCGTGTTGAGGCAGTCCAGGGCCGGGCGATGTTGGCCGGAGTCGCTGAGCAGCTGGGCGAGCGCGTCTTGTATCTCTCTGGCCAGACCGTGGCGGCCGCGCTCGCGCACCAGCTCCAGCGCCTGCGTCAGGGCCAGCCTGCCCGACGTGAATTGCCCGGTTCGCCGGTGCAACTGGCCTTGCAGCAGCAGGACGTAGATCTGTTTTCTGTCGGAGCCGGACGAATCCGGTGTGCGTTTGACCTCTTCGAGCAGCAGATGCGCGTCGTCGAGTCGAGCCATGTCGAGGTACAGACGGAACAAGGT
>JBOGDN010000055.1:0-4673 GCA_050742995.1 Stackebrandtia sp.
CGCCGGGACGCACGAAGTAGCCGTGCAGCGAGTGAACCCGGCGGCCTGAGTCGACGGTGCGGCCGGCGGCGACCAGCGCCTGCCCGGCGACCTGGCCGCCGAACACGCGCTGCGGCGACACCTGCGGGCCGACGCCGCGGAAGAAGTTGACTTCCAGCTGCTCCAAGTCGAGCACTCGCAGCAGCTCGTCGACCGCGTCCTGCCCGATGAGCACTGCGTCCACTAACCCACGTCTTTCATTCCGATCTGGTGTACCCGCAGGGTATTGGTAGAGCCGGGGGTGCCGGGCGGAGAACCGGCGACAATGACGACCAGATCACCTTTGGCCGCCTTGCCGTTTTCGATAAGCGCCATGTCGACCTGCTCGAACATCTCGTCGGTGTGGCTGCAGAAGGGCACGAGCTGGCTGTCGACGCCCCATGAAAGCGCCAGCTGACCGCGGGTGTTCTCCTCCGGGGTGAAAGCCAGCAGGGGCAGCGGGCAGTGCAGCCGGGACAGCCGTCGCACCGTGTCCCCGGTCTGGCTGAAGGCCACGAGCGCCTTGGCGTCCACGGCGCGCGCCACGCGAGAGGCCGCCATGGTGATCGCGCCGCCCTGCGTCTTCGGGTCGTGTTCAAGCACCGGCGGACGGAACTCGCCGGACTCGGTGGAGGCGACGATGCGCGCCATGGTCCGCACCGTGGTGATCGGGTACTTGCCGACGCTCGTCTCGCCGGAAAGCATCACCGCGTCGGCGCCGTCGAGCACGGCGTTGGCCACGTCGGAGGCTTCGGCGCGGGTGGGGCGGGCGTTGGAGATCATCGAGTCCAGCATCTGGGTGGCCACGATGACGGGCTTGGCGTTTTCGCGACTGAGCTGCACCGCGCGCTTCTGCACCAGCGGAACCTGCTCCAGCGGCAGCTCCACTCCCAGGTCGCCGCGGGCGACCATGATGCCGTCGAACGCCGTGACGATCGCCTCCAGACGCGTCACCGCCTCCGGCTTTTCGATCTTGGCGAGCACCGGGCGTCGCACGCCCATTTCGCTCATGATCGCGTGCACCGGCTTGACGTCCTCGGCCGAGCGCACAAAGGACAATGCCACCAGGTCGACGCCAAGGTCCAACGCGAACCGCAGATCGGTCGCGTCCTTGTCCGAAAGCGCGGGGACGCTGATCGCCACGTTCGGAAGCGACAGACCTTTATGGTTGGACACGGGGCCGCCCTCGACCACCAGGCACTGGACGTCGTTTTCCACGACGTCGCGCACCTCGAGGACGAGTCGGCCGTCGTCGACGAGCAGCCGGTCGCCGGATGCGACTTCTTCGGGCAGCTTCTTGTAGGTCACGCTGACGCGCTCGGCGGTGCCTTCCACGTCGTCGCTTGTGAAGGCGACGTGGTCGCCGACGCGCCACTCCGCGGAGCCTCCGGCGAACTTCCCGAGTCGGATCTTGGGGCCCTGCAGGTCGGCGAGCACGCCGACGGCGCGGTTGGCCTCGCGTGCGATTTGACGGACCAGGTCGTAGACGGCTTGGTGGTCGGAGTGGTCGCCGTGGCTGAAGTTGAGGCGTGCCACGTCCATGCCGGCGTCGACGAGGCTGCGGACGCGTTCTGGGGTGGCGGTGGCGGGACCGAGGGTGCAGACGATTTTGGCTCGACGAGTCACGGACGAAGACTAGTCCACAAATAAGTCATACGATCGCCTGGGCGTGTTCGTTAACGCAGGTTAAGGCCGACTCTCCGACCGCGTCGCGGAGTTCGGCTCGCAAGCTCCCCGAACTCCGCGGACACGGCCGGAGCCGGGTGCGGGCTAACGCGGCAACGTGCCGGAGCGGATGCCGCTGAGCAGACCGGTCCAGTCGGCCGGGTCGGCCGTCAGAACCGGATAGTCGTCGACGTCGACGAGCTTGGAGTCGCGGACGGCGATTACCGCCCCCACGGCCAACGTTTCCACACACGAGCTTCCGCTGCTGGTGTTGGCGGTGTACGTGCTCTTGCGCCAGCCGGACTTGGCACGGGCTGACCGGATGATGCTGTCCTGCCTAGACATCGTCACAGCTCCTCTGCTTTCGCCTTGATGATGCGGAATGTGGATTCTCGGTCCAGCGCCTGACGCTGGATCTGGTCGTACAGTCTCGAGATCCGATCCACCTCCCCCTTCTCGTAGTCGCAGATGAGGCGAGACACCGCCTCGGTATAGGCCACCTCCGGGTACGGGCTGGGCATCCGGACGAGCATCAGCCCCGAGGCGGTGTCGTCGATCCCGCGTATCCATGTGTTCAAGGGCAGCAGTCTTAGGTCGATGTTTTCCTTTTCCGCCAGCTTCAAAAGCAGCGTCAGCTGTTCGCGCATCACGTCGGCGCCGCCGACGGGCTGGCACAGCGCCAGCTCGTGAATGACGGACGTCAGCCGCGGCGCCCCCGGCCGGGAAAGCACGCGCTGGCGGGTGATGCGCAGGTCCACGATGCGCCGCAGCTCCCGCTCCTCGACGGCGTCGGGGTCGCTGCTGATCAAGGCCGTGGCGTAACCGGGACTTTGCAGCAGACCCGGCACCGTGGACAGGGTGATGGTGCGGATCGCCTTGGCGCGCTCCTCCACCCAGATGAAGTCGGCGAGCTCCTTTGTAATGTGTCGTTTGTAGGCGTCCCACCAGCCGTGGACGGCCACGTCGTCGCACAGCTCGAGGATCTCGGTGCGTTCGTCGACGTTGGCCACCTGGTAGATGTCGAGCAGCTCGAGCAGCAGCTGGCTGCTTATGGGCTGAGCGCCGCTTTCCCACCGTGACAAGGAGGTCGGGTCGCGCCGGATCGAGGCGGCGGCCGAGGTGACCTTGACCCCGGCGCGCAGGCGCAGATCTTTGATGCGAGAGCCCAGCCAAGCGGCTCGCAGCGAGCGATGAGTCTTTCCGGACATTCGCTCCTCCTCAGGCTGTGCTCGCCGCGCGGGGTGGTTTCGCCTTCTTGCCCTGCCTCCTTTGCACTGCCTCAGACAGGCCGACGGGCACGCGGATGCGTCAGAGTTCGCACAAGGATTAACGAACGTGCAACCGAGAGGTTATGCGCCAAAGAGACGGAATTTGCAACTTGATTTCGACAACCTGTGGTGACAAGCTCGACACAGCCGCGCCACGACGGTTCCCGCAGACCGTCGCATCTGTTCACAGCGCGACCCCCGCGGAGACGAGGAGGCTGACGATGTCCGAGTCCGCGAATCCGGCGTCCGCCCCGGCCGACGCCGAAAACACGAAGGCCGGCACGCCGACACAAGGAGTCGTCACGCTCGCCGGCGGCCGGCTTCGGCTTGCGCGACTCGAGCCGAGCGCCGTCGAAGGGCGGCGCTCGTGATCCCTCCGAAAGTCGCCCGCTCCGCGAGTCCGCCTCGGCAATGGACGCCCCGCGATTCGGCGCACTGGCCCGATCCCTGGCACGGAAACACCTGCCATTACTGCTCCAAATGGGGCGGAAAGCCGGTGCCGTGGCCGTGTCCGGCCGCGCTTGAGGAGCGCGGCTGAGTCCGGCGCTTCTCAGCGCAGGCGACCCATGAAGGCGTCGCGGAAAACGGCGCTTTGCCACTCGTTCTTGCGGTCGCGGCGGGAGTGCCACACCTCCGGGTTCGCCGCGGCCATGTAGGCGCGCAGCTCGTCGCGCACCCGCATCAGGCCGTAGACGTACCCGGCGATGCCGAGCGGCAGGGCGATCGGGATGACGTACATGGGGCCGTCGGACTCGTCGACGCAGCTGAGCAGCAGCGAACCCAGACTGGAGAACAGGCCGATGTAGTGCAGCCGGAAGCCCCACAGCGCCTTGCGGTACGGCATTTCCCGGCGGACGCGCTCCAGGGTCTCCTTGGCGTCAGCCAGGTCGTCCTGATGGGCGCGCCGATGCGAGGGGTCGTCGCGGTCGTCAGGTTCGGCTGGCACGTTGCCACCTTAGCTTTGCCGGCGACGGGCGGCGGATCGAACGTTTCAGGCGCTCAGCGGGCGCGCGGCGACGTCTACCGGGGACGGCAGGGCCGTCGTCTCGCCCAGGTAGCTGTGAATCGCCGCGGCCGCCGCGCGGCCCTCGGCGATCGCCCACACGATGAGCGAGGCGCCGCGGTGGGCGTCTCCGGCGACGAAGACTCCCTCGGCGTCGGTCTGCCAGTCGGGGCCGCACCCCAGGGCGCCGTCGTCGCGGCGTCGCAGTCCGGCCTGCCGCAGCAGCGGCTGGTCCTCGACGCCGGAGAAGCCGACGGCAAGCAGCACCAGGTCGGCCGGGATCTCACGGGCGGCGCCGGGGACCTCGGCGACGACACGCCTGCCGCCGCTTTTGTCCACGGTGACCTCGCTGACGCGCACCGCGCGCACGCGCCCGGAGTCGTCGCCGAGGAATCGCGCGGCCGCGGACGCGAAGACGCGCTCCACGCCTTCCTCGTGCGCCGGGTAGGAGCGCAGCACGCCCGGCCACGTCGGCCACGGGTCGTTGCGCTCGTCGCGTTCGTCGGGCGGCTGCGGGTACAGGTCGAGCTGCGTGACAGACGCCGCGCCCTGGCGGTGGGCGACGCCGAGGCAGTCGGCGGCGGTGTCGCCGCCCCCGATGACGAGGACGTGCTTGCCCGCGGCGTCCACGGCGGCGAACGGCGCGCGCCCGGCCGTCACCCGGTTGGCGCCGACGAGGTGGTCCATGGCCATGTGGACGCCGGCCAGTTCGCGGCCGG
>JBOGDN010000056.1:0-5182 GCA_050742995.1 Stackebrandtia sp.
TCGCCAGGTCGGTGTAGATGACGCCGGCGCCCTTGCAGTTGGGGCAGGCGCCCTCGGAGTTGGCGCTGAACAGCGCCGGCTTCACGCCGTTGGCCTTCGCGAACGCCTTGCGGATCGGGTCGAGCAGTCCGGTGTAGGTCGCCGGATTGCTCCGTCGCGAGCCCTTGATCGCTGTCTGGTCGATCGACACCACCCCATCCCTGCCCGACACCGAGCCGTCGATCAACGAGCTCTTGCCCGATCCCGCCACCCCGGTGACGGCGACCAGCACACCGAGCGGGACGTCGACATCGACGTCCTGCAGGTTGTGGGAGGTGGCGCCGCGGATCTCTAGCGTGCCGGTGGGTGTGCGCACCGTCCCCTTGAGGGCGGCCCGGTCGTCGAGATGGCGGCCGGTGGTGGTGTCACTCGCCCGCAGCCCAGCCACGGTGCCCTCGAAGCAGACGGTGCCGCCCTCCGTGCCCGCGCCGGGTCCGAGGTCGACCACGTGGTCGGCGATCGCGATCGTCTCCGGCTTGTGCTCCACGACGAGCACGGTGTTGCCCTTGTCCCGCAGCTGCACCAGCAGGTCGTTCATCCGCTCGATGTCATGGGGGTGCAGGCCGATCGTGGGCTCGTCGAAGACGTAGGTGACGTCGGTGAGCGACGAGCCGAGGTGCCGGATCATCTTGGTGCGCTGTGCCTCTCCCCCGGACAGCGTGCCCGACGGCCGGTCGAGCGAGAGGTAGCCCAGCCCGATCTCCGCGAACGAGTCGAGCAGGTGTTGCAGCCCGGCGAGCAGCGGGGCCACCGACGGCTCGTCGAGGTCGCGGACCCACTCGGCCAGGTCGCTGATCTGCATCGCGCAGACGTCGGCGATGTTCTTCCCGCTGATCTTCGACGACAGCGCCTCCTTGGCGAGCCGGGTTCCGTCGCACTCGGGACAGGCGGCGAAGGTGATCGCCCGGTCCACGAACGCCCGAACGTGCGGCTGCATCGCCTCACGGTCCTTGGAGAGCATGGACTTCTGGATCTTGGGGATCATGCCCTCATAGGTGAGGTTGACCCCCTCCACTTTGACCTTGGTCGGCTCTCCGTAGAGAAGCTTGTGCAGCTCCTTCTTGTTGAACTTCCCGATCGGCTTGTCCATGGGCAGCCCGGCGCCGCTGAAGACGCGGCCGTACCAGCCGTCCATGCTGTAGCCGGGGACCTTCAGAGCGCCCTCGGAAAGCGACTTGGTGTCGTCGTACAGCGCGGACAGATCGAAGTCGCTGACCGAACCCATGCCCTCGCAGCGCGGACACATGCCCCCGAGACGGTTGAAGGTCGCCTTCTCGGCCTTCGTCTTTCCGCCGCGCTCGACGGTGATCGCACCGCTGGCCTTCACCGAGGGGACGTTGAACGCGCACGCGGTCGGCGAGCCGATGTGCGGCAGTCCGAGTCGGCTGAAGAGGATGCGCAGCATCGCGTTGGCGTCGGTCGCGGTGCCGACCGTGGAGCGGGGGTTGGCGCCCATCCGCTCCTGGTCGACGATGATCGCGGTGGTCAGCCCCTCCAGCAGGTCGACCTCCGGCCGCGCCAGCGTCGGCATGAAACCCTGCAGGAAGGCGCTGTAGGTCTCGTTGATCAGCCGCTGCGACTCCGCGGCGATCGTGCTGAACACCAGCGAGCTCTTGCCCGAGCCCGAGACGCCGGTGAACACCGTCAGCCGGCGCTTCGGGATCTCGATGCTGACGTCCTTGAGATTGTTCTCGCGGGCGCCGTGCACGCGGATCAAATCGTGGCTGTCGGCGGCGTGCGGCGCTGGCGACTGCGTGTCCCTGCTCGGGGCCGTGCTCATCGTGTCTCCATCCGTCTGTCGCGCGGAGTCGCCTCCGCGATCTCACCAGCTTCGAACAGTACGTCTGGTCCTCTCAACAGCCGAGCGGACACATTCTCGACGCACGCTCGGGTCATGTCTCGCGAGTCGCGCCTCGCCCGCCGCGCCACTTGGCGGCATACGGCAGCACGAACAAATACAGACCGGTGAACATGAGCAAGAAGAGCGGGAGCAGCGGCACGTAGGACACCCAGACGACGGGATCCTCCCGCACCAAGGCGACGAAAGCGACGACGACGGTCACCGTAAAGGCGACGGCCAGCCAGCGGTGGATCTGCCGAACCCACTTGTTCCAGTTCATTGAGACCTCCTGAGGAAGACGAGCGACCCCGCACCCCGACGACATGCCGGGCGGGGACGTTCGGGTGGCGGTAGACGTCGGCGGCGGCGATCGCCGGACGGATCAGGACAGCTGCTGGATGCGGACCGTGTTGCCCGCGGGATCGCGGAAGGCGCAGTCGCGGGAGCCCCACGGCTGGTCGGTGGGCTCTTGTATGACTTCGGCGCCGCTGGCCTGCACCTGCTCGAAGGCGCCGTCGACGTCGGTGCTGGCCAGCATGATCCAGCCGTAGGTGCCCTTGGCCATCATCTCGTCGATGACGCGGCGCTCCTCGTCGGTGACGCCGGGGTCGGCGGCCGGCGGCGACAGCAGGATGTTCATGTCCGGCCGACCGGCGGGACCGACGGTGATCCAGCGCATCCCGCCGTGTCCGACGTCCTTGCGGACCTCGAAACCGAGAGCGTCGCGATAGAACGCCGCGGAGGCGTCCGGGTCGGTGTGCGGGAGAAAGGTCGTGTTGATTGTGATGTCCATAGCGGTCAGGCTAGCTTCGGCTCGGGGTCCGTGCTTCTCGATTCCTGATCGGTCGGGTCACCTGTTTGGCCACACATGGCGGTATCCCCGCCGCGTCGCGCGCCGCCTCGCGCCGGTAGGCGCTTGGCGGCATGCCGACCAGCTCGGCGAAGCGAGTGCTGAAGGTGCCCAGCGACGAGCAGCCGACCGCGAAACAGACCTCGGTGACGCTGAGGTCGCCGAAACGCAGCAGCGCCATCGCGCGCTCGATGCGCCGCGTCATCAGATAGGAGTACGGCGACTCGCCGTAGGCGAGCCGGAACTGGCGGCTGAGGTGCCCGGCCGACATGTTCACGCCGCGGGCGAGCGCCTCGACGTCCAGCGGCCGCGCGTACTCCCGGTCGATCCGGTCGCGAACGCGGCGCAGCAACGCGAGGTCGCGCAGGCGCTGCGCTTCGGCGGGTCTGCTGCTCACGTGCGCGATCGTGTCACGTCGCACCGTAGTTGTCTAGCGCCGCCGACAAAATTCGTTGAGTAAACGCTTGCTACCAGCGGGGGCGCATGTTACTTTCTGTCCTGAAAGTCTTCCTCGGAAAGGATCGACATGCGTTTCAAGAAGATGATTTTCGCCTCGGCGGCGGCCGGAGTCGCCGCCTTGGGCCTGTTCGCGCAGTCAGCCGCGACGGCGGCGGAGCAGCCCGGCGGCGGCGACGCGGCGACCGGCGGCTCCGACGCGTCCGTGCTGGAAACCGACAGCATCCCCTGCTACTACGGCGCCGACACCTATCTCAACCTGAGTTGGGAGACGGGCATCGACACCACGACGATCTACTACAACAACCACTGCTCGGAGGAGATGGAATTTCGGCCCTGGAGCAACTCCTACAGCGAGTGCGTAAAGGTTCCCGCAGACACGAAGAGCAGCAAGAAGGTCGACTACATGGTCACCGACGTCACCGACCCGTGCTGACGGGCGTCGCGCACGCCTGAGACGTATCCAATGCATCGAGCCGTCCACTCCCCCGTGGGCGGCTCGAGTCGTTTCTCGGGCGAGGCGGTCAGAGGAGGTCGCGCGGGTCGACGTGGATCCGGACCACGTCGGCCTCTTTTTTGAGGCTGCGGGCGGCCGCGGCGTCGTGCAGGGCGCGGGCCAGCGCCTCGCCGTCGCGGCGGGGGGTGCGCAGCAGGAGGCGTTCGGTCTTGTCGTCCAGCTCGACCGGCCCGAGGGTTTCGGCGGTTTCGGGAAGGGCGGCGGAGCTTGACAGCGACGCCACCGCCTGCGGCGGACCGGTCAGCGTCGCCATGCGCACCGCGGGCGGAAAGCGCAGTTCGGTCCGGGCGGCCAGCTCGCGGCCGGCGAACCACGCCGGATCCCACCGCACCAACGCCTGCACGGTCGGCAGGCCGCCGTCGGCGACCACCACGACCGTGCCGCCCCGGTCCGCCGGCCTTGCCAGCGCGGCCGCGGCGGCCCAGCGACGCAGCGTCTCCTCCTCGGCGCGCAGGTCGGCCCGGGCCAGCAGCGCCCAGGCGTCCAAAAGCAGCACCGCGCCGTAGCCGCCCGGCGCGGGCGGCTCGGCCCCCGGCGTAGCCACGACGATCGACGGGCCCTGCGGCACGCGGTCGAGAATCTTGTCGCCGCCGGAGGAATGGACGGGCACGCCCGCGAACGACCGCCCCAGCTCCTCGGCGGTGCGTCCGGCGCCCACGATCACCGACCGCAGCCGCCGATCTCCGCACGCCGCACACCGGTGGTCCACGGCCGGGCGGCCGCACCACCGGCACGCCGGCACGGCGGCGTGCGACGCCAGGCTCAACGGGCCGGCGCACTGCGAGCAGCGGGCGCGGGCGCGGCAGCGCTGGCACGACACCGCCGGCATATAGCCGCGACGCGGCGACTGCACCAGCACCGGCGTCTCGGCTCGCAGCGCCTGCTGCGCGGCCTTCCACGCGATCGTCGGCAGCCGGGCGGCGCCGGAGTCCGGGTCGGCGTTCAAGTCGGCGTCGTCGCCGACCGGCACGACGCGGGGCGCCGCCGCCCGCAGCGCTTCTCTCGACGCCGAGACTTCCGCGGCCCAGCCGGTCTCCACCAGCAGCTGCGCCTGGGCGGTGCGGACGTGCCCGGCCACAAGCGCCGCGGCTTCGTCCATCCGCGCCCGCGTCAACAGGACTTCACGGGCGTGCGGGTACGGCGCGTGCGGTTCGGCGTGCGAATCGTCGCCGTCGTCCCAGATCGCGACCAGCCCCAGATTCGACACGGGCGCGAACGTCGCCGCTCGGGTGCCGGCCACGACCCGCACCTGGCCGCGCCGCGCGCGCAGGAACGCTCGGTAGCGCTTGGCCGGGCCCATGGCCGCCGACAGGCTCACGTGCCGGTCCGGTCCGAGCACGCGGCTCAGCGCCGCGTCGAGACGGTCGAGGTCGCGCTGGTCGGGAACCACAAGCAGCGTGCCGCGGCCGCCGGCGGCGACGGTGGCCGCGGCCTCGGCGAGCCGGTTCGGCCACTCCTCCCCCGGCAGCGCGTCCCACAC
>JBOGDN010000057.1:0-3046 GCA_050742995.1 Stackebrandtia sp.
AAACACACGTGCCTATGACCGACTCGGCTCCCGCAGCAGCGCCTGCACCGGACGGCACAGGGAGCAAGGGCCGAAGCCGAGTTCGACGGCTTCGTACGCCGGCAGCGGCTCGCATTCGCGACCCACCAGGTGCACGCAGCTGGTCATGTGGAAACGGGGGCGACCGTCGACCACCATGACCTCGGTGTCCATCCGCATCAAGGCCGCGGACTCCACGCTCGACATGTCGGCCTCGGGAGGCTCGTCGGCGGGAACCGCCTGGGTGTCGAACTCCAGGTCCACGTCCGAGTCGTCGTAGTCGTCGACCGCCGACTCGTCGTCGCGGAAGGAGCCGTCCTCGCGTTCCCACTCCGCGCGCGACTTCGACTTGCCGCTCAGCCGGCTGTCGACCGGCTCGGCCTGGCGAGCTACCTCGACGCGCTCGGCACGTCGCGTCCGCGTCCGCGTGCGCGAACGGCTCGCGGAGCGGCGGGAGCTGATGAAAAGGCACGTCGCCGCCACGAGACTGACGGCGATGGTGCCGATCAAATATGAGTCATTGCCGTTGACGAGCCCGGCCACCAGCAGACCGGCTCCAGCAACCAAGAGCAGTAAACTACCGACGATCACGAGCCAACCCCCACAGGATCGTCCCCGCCAGTACGGGGAGCGCCAAAACCGAAAAGAAGGGTGCGCGCTCCGCCGTCAAACGACCGAGGTGCGCTACACCCACAAGTATCACAACGCCCTGGCGGCGTTTGAGTTACGTCCCCGTGAGGAGCCGTCGCGGCGAACGCGGACGGCATGGCGGCACGACGGTCGTCGCCGACCGTCGTGCCCATGTTTCGCTCGGCGCCTCGCCGGACTGCTCGCGGCAGTTCGGGCGGCGTCGCGGCGCCGATTCTCACGGCTGCCGTGTCTCAGCGGCCGTCGGGGCCGACGGACTCCATCGCCGCGCCAAGCGACGCGACCGCGCTCTGGCCGCGGAGGTCGGCCTGGGATTCGCCGGCTTCGCCTTCGATGACGCCTTCGCCGCGGCCGGTGAGGTCGCGCAGCTGGCTCTCCAGATACGCCTTCAGGCGGGTGCGGTACTGACGCTCGAACGTCTTGAGCTCTTCGATGTGCTTGTGCAGCGCGGAACGCTTGGCTTCGAGGTCGCCCATGACCTCCTGGTGCCGCTGCTGTGCTTCCTGCTCCAGCGCGTCGACCTGGGTGCGGGCCTCGGTCACCATCTCCTCGGCCTGCGTGCGGGCCTCGGTCAGCACGGACTCGGCTTCGGTGCGGGCGCTGTCGAGGTGGTCGTCGGCGGTCCGCTGCGCCACCATGAGCAGCTTCAGGGCCTGCTGTTCTCCACCGGCGACGTCGGCCGCGTTCGGGCCCTGCGCCGCGGCGGGGCCGGCGTGCCGCAGTTCTTCGATGTCGGCTTCGAGCTCGCGCGCGGCCTGCTCGGCCTCGCTCTTCTCGCGTTGCAGCCGCTCGAACTCCGCAAGCAGCTCGGCGTTCTCCGACGCGTGCGACGCCGGACCAACGCCTCCCTGCTCGACCTCGGTCTGCAGCTTGTTGTTCACCTCGATCAGGCGGACGAGCTCGCGCTCGACCTCATCGAGGAAGTTGTCGACTTCATCCTCGTCGTAGCCGCGGTTGCCAATCGGGGCTTTCTTAAACGAGATGCTGTGCACATCAGCCGGGGTCAGCGGCATCGAAAACTCCTACGGTCATCTGGGCGGCCCAGGTTGAGCCGTCCGGTGTGGCCCTCTACGGCGCCCCGTCCCGCCAGAATCAGCTTACTGGGGTCATGGCGCCGGCGACGACCATCTTCAAAATCATGACGATCATCAATAGCACGATGAACGCCAAATCAAGCGCCACGGTACCAAAACGAAGGGGAGGAATCACCCGTCGCAGGCCTTTCAGGGGTGGATCTGTAGCCGAAAATACGACCTCAAGGGTGACGGCGACGCCGCGACCCGGCTGCCAGCGCCGGGAGAAACGCACGACCGCGCCTCCCACCAGACGCGCCAGCAGCAGCAGGTAAACCACGTACAAGGCCAGGTAGAGGACCTGCACAGTCATATCCACGACCGCTCGCAACCTCGCTTAACTTTGGTTGAAGAAACCGCCTTCGGCGATCTTCGCCTTCTCTTCGGCAGTCACCTGGATGTTGGCGGGGGAGAGCAAAAACACTCTGTTGGTGACGCGGTCGAAACTACCACGGAGCCCGAAAACCAGACCGGCGGCGAAGTCCACCAGTCGCTTGGCGTCCGACTCGTCCAGCTCGGACAGGTTCATGATCACCGGGGTGCCCTCGCGGTACGCCTCGCCGACCGTGCGCGCCTCGTTGTACGTGGTCGGGTGCACGGTGGTGATGCGGTAGTCCGGGGCGTCGTCGACGAGCACGGGACGCTCGCGCGCCACCGGCTCGGGGGCGAGCGCGAGGTTGTCCCTGGTCAGGGGCGTCACCGACGAGCTCGGCCGCGACAGCTGACGCACCGTGGCGCGTTCGCCGCCGGCACGCTCGGAGCGATCGGCGCGGTCCGAGCGATCGAGACGTCGCAGGCGGGAATGACTGCTTGTCGCGGAGCGATCTGCACGGTCGTCGAATTCGTCGGAGTCGTCAAACTCGTCGTATTGACGGTCCTCTTCGTCTTCGATCAGGCCGAGCCAGACGCCCGCCTTATGCATCGCGCCCATCGACTCCTGCTCCCTCCCAGCCGCTTTCGCCAAGTTACAGCGATGTACTTCTCTACTCGTAGAGGCCAGCGTACCTGACGTCGCCCCTCGGTCCGAGCAATTTGGCGCCCAAACGCAGCAGGCTGGCGCCGCAGGCGATCGCCTCGGTAAAGTCTCCGCTCATTCCGGCGGAGATCACGGTCGCCTCGGGAACCGCCCCGCGCACCCGCGCGGCGCGGTCCGCCAGGACCTCGAAAGCGCGCCGCGGTTCCCATCCGAGAGGCGCCACCGCCATCACGCCCGCAAGGCGCAGACCCGCCGATTTCACGACGGCCTCGATCAGCGGCCCCTCGGCTTCGGCCGACACGCCGCCGCGCGCGACGTCGCCGTCGAGGCT
>JBOGDN010000058.1:0-9167 GCA_050742995.1 Stackebrandtia sp.
GCCACGCACAGTCTCGTGTGCGCGCGATGTGCGCTACGTGTGCGGTCGCGGTGTTAGCTTCGCGCTGTCCGGCGAAGCTAGGGAAGCACATGCGACACAAAATTCTGGGATTCACGCTCGCGGCCGCGACGGCGCTCGCCGCCGGCGCGGCGACATACGCGGCACAGTCCGCCGAGGCTGAGCCTTCCGCCGCCGAGGCGGTCGAGCTGCGCGCCATGACGTACAACATCAAGCACGGCTACGACTACGACGACGACTGGGACGAAACCGACCCGGACCTCGACCGCACCGCCGAGGCCATCGCCGAGCAGAACCCGGACGTCGTGGCGCTGCAGGAGATCAACAACAACCACCGCCTGGGCAACTGCGTCAACCAGACCGAGGAGCTCGCCGACAAGGTCGAGCAGAAGATCGAAGAGATGCACGGCGAAGTCGTCGAAATGCACTGGGCGTTCGAGAACAACCAGCCCGACGACGCTTCCGACAACGGCTGCGGTCAACCCAAGGAAGCCGGCAACGCCGTGCTGTCCAAGCACGAGATCGTCGACCAAGGACACCTGGCGCTGGAGCGAAACACCGACGTCGAGGGCGCGCGCCGCGGCTTGATGTGGGCGACCGTCGACGCCGGCGGCACGCCGGTTCGCGTCTACAGCACCCACCTGGCGTCTCCCGTGTCGCCCGACGCGCAGCAGCTGCGCGAGGACCAGACCCGCCAGGCGCTCGCCGAGATCGGCGACGTCGACACCCCCACGCTGTTCATGGGCGATTTCAACTCCAAGCCGGAGAACCCGAACACCGACACTCCGATGCCCGCCGAGCTGGCCGTGAACCACGGCTTCGCCGACTCATGGGCGCAAGTCGGTCCCGGCAACGGCTACACCGTCCCGGTCGACCCGGACCGCGACCCGGACAAGCGCATCGACTACGTCTTCGCCTCGCCCGGGTTCGACATCCTGCGGGCGACAAAACCGCGGACGCTCGCCTCAGACCACTATCCGGTGCGGGTCGTCGTCAGCTTTAACCCGCAATAGCGACAAAGAAAAAGTCGTGTTTTCACAACTTTTAGTGACGATTCAATTGCGCAAAGTCTCCGTAATTCCCTGTGCGCGACCCTTTCAATACTGACGGTCAGGAAAATGGCGACATATTTCCCATAACTGCCAGGTCTGCCGCTTCGGAACTATCCCGGGACTATCCGGAAAGGGCTTACATCTGTGAAAACAGTCGCAGTCATGGGAGCGACGGAGGCAGGCCATGATATTGCAAGAGGCCCGAAAGATTCTGGCCGAGCACAAGCCGCGCGGGTTCATCGCGCTGGAATGCTCCCAGGGCTGCGGAGCCTGGCCGTGCGAATCCGCGAGACGTGCTCGGTCGGCATTGTCCGCATCCAAAAAGCCGCCTCGCCCCGTGGAAAGCGGTGCGGCATGAGCGTCGTGGCCGCGACCCGCCGGACCGAGGCGCCCGGCGGCGCGAACCTGGACGAGGCGGCTCAGGCCGTCCTCGAGGCCTGCGGCACGGTATGCCTGCTCACCGGGCTGGCGAGATGCCTGTGGTGCCAGGTGCCGATGAGCGTCAAGATCGACGCCGACGCCAAGGCGCATTACGTGTGCGGTCACAACGGCCGCGGCGCGCACACCATCCCGGTGGAAAGAGCCGACGCCGACGCCTGGGACCTGCACGTGACGAACAGCAGCAGGGTGCTGCGCGCGGTGGTCGACCCGAGACAGAAGCGCCGGATGCTCTATCGCGCCTACGCGGCCGTAGTGGTCGACACCGACCCGGACGCGCCGCAGCCGGTCACCGGGATGTACGCCCGCCCGCTGCTGTAACCGGCCCTCGAGCGCGGACTCGGCGACGCTTTCGAAGGCGTCCCGCTATTCCCACGGGAACGGGAAAAGTACTGTACGAAAACTTTCCAACATAAGTACGTCGTTGCTCCTTATTATGTTTACCTAAAGTGCTGTGATGTGCATCACATTGCTATCCAACTTTTCCGGATCATGGCGTCTCCTTAATGAAACCGCTGTTCGCGCCGGATTTCGCGAATGGCGATTTTGCATAAGTTCCCTCCGGAACTGGAGTGAGCGCCGCCGCAGTCACCCCGAGCACGACTGCGGCGGCCTCGCACACCCCTCACAGAGAGAGATAAAACAATGACCCTAAGGAAGAGGGGGCGGCGCAAGACCGTCGCCGCTTTGGGCGTTGCGGGCGCGGCTTCGGTCGCCGCCGCAGTCGGCCTGATTGGGATCTCCCCGGCACACGCCGAAGCCGACGTTCTCGGCGCGGAATCCGCCGACGCCGTCGAAGGCAGCTTCGTCGTCAAACTCAAGGACGACGTGGAGGCCTCGTCGCAGTCGGTCGACAGCCTCGCCGGCGACTACGGAGCGAACGTCGACGAGACGTTCGACGTGTTCAACGGGTTCTCCGCGGAGATGTCGGACGAGGACGCTCGCCGACTCGCCGCCGACTCGGCCGTCGACTACGTCGAGCAGGACGTCGAGGTCTCGATCAACGCCGTGCAGGAGAACCCGAAGTCGTGGGGCCTCGACCGCGTCGACCAGGAGGCCGCCGAGGGCGACAAGGCCTACAACTACCCGGACTCCGCCGGCGAAGGTGTGACGGCTTACGTCATCGACACCGGCGTCGACATCGAGCACCCCGACCTCGAGGGCCGCGCCGAGCACGGCACCAACACCCACGACGGAAACGACGACGCCTCCGACGGAAACGGACACGGCACGCACGTCGCCGGCACCGTGGCCGGGACCGAGTACGGCCTGGCCAAGGCCGCCAAGGTCGTCGGCGTCAAGACTCTGGGCGACGACGGAACCGGCTCCCTGGCCAACGTCGTCGCCGGCGTCGAGTGGGTCGCCGAGAACGCCGAAGGCCCCTCGGTCGCCAACCTGAGCCTCGGCGGCGGCGCCGACCAGGCCATGGACGACGCGATCACCGCGCTCGTGGAGTCCGGAGTCACCGCCGTGGTGGCCGCGGGCAACGCGAACGAGGACGCCTGCGACTCGTCCCCGGCCCGCGCCGAAGCCGCGATCACCGTCGGCGCCACCGACGTCGAGGACGTGCGCCCGACGGACTGGCCGAACGGTCAGGGCAGCAACTACGGCAAGTGCCTTGACATCTTCGCCCCGGGCGACGAGATCGTCTCCTCGGTGCCCGGCGGCGGCGAGGACACCTTCTCCGGCACCTCGATGGCGTCCCCGCACGTGGCCGGCGCCGCGGCGCTGTTCCTGGCGGACAACGCAGACGCCAAGCCCGCCGACGTCGAGGCCGCGTTGATCGACAACGCCTTGACCGACGTGGTTCAGGAACCGGGCGAGGGCAGCCCCAACCTGCTGCTCAACACCGGTTTCCTGCTCGAGGGTTAAATCTCCCCGGCTCAAGGGCGGTTCCGGCGCTGCGCGCGGGAGCCGCCCTTTTGTCTCGTGCTCGCGGTTCAGTCCGCACGCTTGTCGGCGCGTGCACGACACGCGCGCCGACGCAGTTTGATTTCGTCGAAAGCCACGCGCAACGCTTTGGGAGCCTCGGGCGGCGGCATTCGCCAAGTCTCGTGGCCGGCGACGGACAGCGACACGGGGATTTTACGCCACCATCTGATTCTCACCCGCCGAAACACCACAACAGAGCCGTCTTTCAGCCGGGCGCGAATCAGCCAGCTGTTGGGATTCTTCTCGACTTCGAGCCGTTTGACGTCCTGCCATTCCACGCGACGTCTTGAGAAAACCTCGATCGACGTCAATCCCGTGGCGTCGACGACGGTGCGCGGCCGCAGACTGAGCACGACCCACATGCAGGCGACCCCGATGAACGCGAACCCGAGCAAGCCGGCCTTGTAGCGGGTCTCCGGCGAGGCGCCAAGGTCCAACGCCCAGCGGCGCAGCAGGTCCGCGGCGCAGCCGACAGCCATGATCGCCCCGAAGTTCATCACGACGATCTTCCGCCAGTCGCGGAACGTGCGGCGCTTGTCGACGGTTTCGTCAGAGTCGGACATGCGGCGAGAGTAGACGGCCGCCGCCACAGCGTGGCCTGCTGCGAACCCTGCGCAATCGGATGTTCACGGCCAAAATGTCCAATCCCGCCGAGACGGCGGCAACCGGTATCGTCGGGCCATTGTTCGCAAACTGCAGACAAACTTAACCCCTCGCTGCGGTGAACTCGTCGGCTTCGACGAGCCCGGAAACCGGCCCCGCTGCGACCACATCGGCCAAAGTGCACGAGGAAGGCAACGGACATGGAGTACCTCGCGGAATTCGTCGGCACGGCGCTGCTGATCCTGTTGGGAAACGGGGTCGTGGCGGGCGTGCTGCTGCGCAAGTCCAAAGCGGAGAACGCCGGCTGGATCGTCATCACTTTCGGATGGGGCCTCGCCGTGGCCGTCGCGGTATACGCGGTCGGACGGGTCAGCGGCGCCCACATCAACCCGGCGGTCACGCTCGGCCTGGCCTCGATCGGGCAGTTCGAGTGGGCCATGGTCCCCGGTTACATCGGCTCGCAGATCGCCGGCGGGATCGTAGGCTCGTCCCTGGTGTACCTGCACTACTACAAGCACTGGGGCATCACCGACGACGTCGACGCCAAGTTGTCGTGCCACTCCACCATCCCGGCGGTGCGCAGCTACCCGGCCAACGTCGTCAGCGAGATCATCGGCACCTTCGTCCTGGTATTCGGCGTGCTGGCCATCGGCGCCAACGCCGCGGAGCTGTCCAAGGAGGGCAATGTCGACCTGCAGGCCGCCTTCAGCGTCGGCACGGCGCCGCTGCTCGTCGGCTTCCTGGTGCTTTCCATCGGCCTCTCCCTCGGCGGCCCCACCGGATACGCCATCAACCCGGCCCGCGACCTGGGGCCGCGCATCGCGCACTTCCTGCTTCCGATCCCCGGCAAGGGCAGCTCCGACTGGAAGTACGCCTGGGTGCCGGTCGTGGGTCCCGTCGTCGGCGGCGTCGGCGGCGCGCTGGCGTGGAACGCCCTCGCTTTCTAGCCCGAATCTCCGACGGCAGGATGATCGACGTCCGCCTCATGACACGCCAGACTGAGTACGACCCGAACCTGGAGGACAATGACAATGACCGACCAATACATCGCGGCGATCGACCAGGGCACCTCGTCGAGCCGGTGCATCGTCTTCGACCACAGCGGCTCCATCGTGTCGGTAGACCAAAAGGAGCATCGGCAGATCTTCCCCAAGCCCGGCTGGGTGGAGCACGACGCCGCCGAGATTTGGACAAACGTGCAAGAGGTGGTCCGGGGGGCGCTTGAGAAGCGCTCGATCGGCGTCGACCAGATCGCCGCCGTCGGCATCACCAACCAGCGCGAGACCACGATGATGTGGGACAAGAACACCGGCGAGCCGGTGCACAACGCGATCGTCTGGCAGGACACCCGCACCGACCAGCTGTGCCAGGAGCTGGCCGGCGACGTCGGGCAGGAACGGTTCCGCGAGAAGTGCGGACTGCCGTTGGCCACGTACTTCTCCGGCCCGAAGATCCGCTGGCTGCTCGACAACGTCGAGGGGCTGCGCGAGCGCGCCGAGCGCGGGGAGGTCCTCTTCGGGACCATGGACAGCTGGGTGATCTGGAATCTCACCGGCGGGGTGCACGCCATCGACGTCACCAACGCCAGCCGCACCATGCTGATGGATCTGCGCACTCTGGACTGGGACGCCGAGACCCTCGACGCGATGGGCATTCCCGCCGCGATCCTGCCTGAAATCCGCTCCTCGTCCGAGGTGTACGGCAGCGCCAAGGGCTACCTCGAGGGCGTCCCGGTCGCCTCGGCGCTCGGCGACCAGCAGGCCGCGCTGTTCGGGCAGACCTGCTTCAACGCCGGCGAGGCCAAGAGCACCTACGGCACCGGCACGTTCCTCCTGCTCAACACCGGCGAATCGCCGATCATGACCGCCCGCGGCTCGCTGACCACGGTCGGATACAAAATCGGCGACCAGCCCGCCGCCTACGCCCTCGAAGGGGCGATCGCGGTAACCGGCGCCCTGGTGCAGTGGCTGCGCGACAACCTCGGCCTGATCTCCAGCGCGCCGGAGATCGAGACGCTGGCGCGCACCGTCGACGACAACGGCGGCTGCTACGTGGTGCCGGCGTTCTCGGGGCTGTTCGCGCCGCACTGGCGCGGCGACGCCCGCGGCGTGATCGCCGGCCTCACCGGTTACGTCAACAAGGGACACATCGCCCGCGCCGCGCTTGAGGCCACCGCTTGGCAGACCCGCGAGGTCGTCGACGCCATGAACGAGGAGTCGGGCGTGCCGCTGACGGAGTTGAAGGTGGACGGCGGCATGACCGCCAACGGCCTGCTGATGCAGTTCCTCTCCGACGTCCTGGACGTGTCCGTGGTGCGTCCGAAGGTCACCGAGACCACGTGTCTTGGCGCGGCCTACGCCGCCGGTCTGGCCGTGGGGTACTGGAAGGACGTGGAGTCGCTGCGGGTCAACTGGCAGAAGGACACCGACTGGACGCCCGCCATGGACGCCGGACTTCGCGACCGCGAGTACGCCGGCTGGAAGAAGGCCGTCTCGCGCACGCTGGACTGGACGGGGAGCGACCAGGAGGCCGCCTAGCGCACCAGCGACTGATACTCGCCGCGTTTTCGCGTCTCGACGCCGAATCGCCGCGGTCGGCCCCGGCCGGCCGCGGCGACGTCGCACTGTATGAATTCAGTTGACGGGTTTGGGCGGGTCCGGAGATGATGGGCGGGGCGTCCGCACTGTCCGTAGTCGCGGGGAGGTGCGAATGGAATTTCGGATTTTGGGGCCTCTTGAAGTACTGCACGACGGGGAGGCGATGCGGCTGCCCGGGCGAGTGCAGCCGCGGCTGCTTGCGGTGCTGCTGCTGGAGGCCGGGCGGGTGGTGCCGCTGGGGCGGATCGTCGACGCCGTGTGGGACGCCGACCCTCCCGACACCGCACGCAGGCAGGTGCAGAACAACACCGCCATGCTTCGCAGACTGCTCGGCGACGGCGCGACGATGGAGTCCGTCGGAGAGGGATACCGGGTTCGAGTCGACGAAAACCAGCTCGACGCGCTGCGGTTCGAGGCGACCGTGCGCACCGCGCGGGAGCAGAACAGAGCCGGCGACTCCAAGGCGGCGCTTGCGACGCTCCAAACCGGACTGGAGCTGTGGCGCGGACCGGCGCTGGCGGGACTGTCGGGGCGGCTGATCGAGTCGGGCGCGGCGCGGCTGGACGAAGCGCGGGTGGCCGCGATCGAGGAACGCGTCGACCTGCAGCTTGAGGCGGGTCGCACCCACGCTGTCATCGCCGAACTGCGCGAGCTGCTGGCGCGGCACCCCTTCCGGGAGCGGCTGGCCGGGCAGCTGATGCTCGCGCTGTACCGCGACGGACGGGCGCCCGAAGCCCTCGACGTCTACGAAACCGTGCGCACCAGGCTGGTCCAGGAGCTGGGCATGGATCCCGGTCAGCGGCTGCGCGACCTGCACGGCGCGATCCTGCGCGAAGACGCCGTCCTCGACACGTCGCGTCCGCGTCGCGACCGGCGATCCGCGGGCGCCGGCGGCGGACCCGCCATGCCGGCGCCCAAGCAGCTTCCGGCCGACACCGCGTCGTTCACCGGCCGCGAAGCACAGCTGTCCACACTGGACCAGCTGCTTGAGACCGGCGAGAGCGCGGCGGTGCTGTCCGCCGTGGCCGGAATCGGCGGAGTCGGCAAGACCGCACTGGCGGTGCACTGGGGACACCGGGTGCGCGAGCGCTTCCGAGACGGACAGCTCTATGTGAACTTGCGCGGCTTCGACTCCGGCGAGCCGCTGTCCGTCAAGGCCGCGCTGAACAGTTTCCTGCGCGCGCTCGGACAGTCCGGCGACGCGATTCCCGAGACGGTCGACGAGGCCGCCGGGCTTTACCGGTCCCTGCTTGCCGGCAAGCGCATCCTGGTAGTGCTTGACAACGCCCGCGACGTGGCTCAGGTCAGGCCGCTGCTGCCCGGCAGCCCCGGCTCTTTCGCGCTCGTCACCAGCCGCAACCGGCTGGCCGGGCTCTCGGCTCTCGACGACGCCCACCCGCTGCCTCTCGACACGCTCGGCCAGGCCGATTGCCTGGAACTGCTGGCCGATCTCCTCGGCGCCGACCGCCTGCACGTCGACCCGGCGGCCGCCAAGCGCCTCGCCGAACTGTGCGGCCGTCTCCCCCTGGCGATGCGCATCGCCGCGGCCAACCTCGCGGCCGAAACGCACACGTCCGTGGCCGACTTCGTCGCCGAACTCGAACGCACCGACCGCCTCGAACTGCTGGCGGTCGACGGCGACCCCGACTCCGCGGTCGCGACGGCCTTCGACCGCTCGTACCGGGCGCTCGACTCCGCAACGCAGGACCTGTTTCTCAGACTCGGACTGGTCCCCGGCTACGACTTCGCGCCGGCGCTGGCCGCCGCCATCGCCGACCGGCCCGAACCTCACACCCGCCGGCTGCTGGACGGCCTCGAAAACGCCCACCTCGTCGAACAGCACCAGCCCGGGCGTTACCGCTACCACGATCTCATCCGCGAATACGCGCGAAAGAGCGCCGAAGCCGCCCTGAACGACTCCGATCGCGGAACGGTTCGCGACCGCGCCGTCGACTGGTACTTCGCGCAGCGCAACAACCTCTCGTCGTGGGAATACGACAACGTGGTCGCCGCTTTCCAGACCTGGCGGCGTCATCCGCCTGCGCTGCGCCTGGTGCGGACGCTGGCGATGTTCGCCGACGAGGGGCACGACGTGGCCGAGGTGCGGCGCCATGTCGACGCCGGACTGGACGTCGCGCGGCAAAGCGACGACGCCGACGGGCTCTATCACGTCAGCCGCGCGCTCACGATCATCAACTACCACGCCGGCGACTTCTCGTCCGCGATCGAGCATGGACGGAAGGTGGTGGAGCTCGCCCCGCCCGACGACTCCGCCGTCAGGACCAATCTCGGCGGCTTTCTGTGGGCCGCGGGGCAATACGCCGAGGCGGAGACGTGGCTGCGCGAAGCTCTGCGCGTCGTCGAGAGCGCCGACAAAAAGGAGCACCTGGTCACCGTGCTCAGCAACCTGGGCTCCGTCTGCCACGGGCTTTCCAAGTTCGACGAAGCCGAGACTCATCTCAAGCGATCGATCAGGACCGCCGACGAGCTGTCCAAGACCTCGAGCCAGACGCGCAACCGGGTCACC
>JBOGDN010000059.1:0-2263 GCA_050742995.1 Stackebrandtia sp.
CCTTTTGGGTTGCCTAACCCCTCACTCCCCGCCAACCCACTGCGCCGCCAGTGCCTCGGCATCAGTGAGATGGTCGTCGAGGCGGGCCTTCATTTGCTCTGACTGGTCGACGACTTTGCGGATAGAGAGAAGCTGGATGCGCAGTTGCTCCTCGCCGGAGATTTCTTCGAAAAGATGCTCCTCGCCCATCATTGCGCGGATGACCAGCTCGACGGTGAGCTGTTTGACGGGCGGTTCGGCGTCGCGGTAGTCGTACTGCATCTCTGCGGCGAAGCGCCGGATGGCCTCGAGGCTTTGGTCGTCTTTGAAGCGAACGCCCATCGCGCCGGCGAACATTGCGATCACGAAGATGTTGTATGACTCCCGGCCCTCTACGGTGAGCTGACCATAGAGCTGATTGGCGGTCTCAGAATCGCCAAGCGCGGCGGCTTTCATGATGTCGCGGTGCACCACGTCAGTTGTCATTTCTCCTCGCCTTCCTGTCCTTGACCATCCGAGAACCCCACTCTGTGACAAGCACGGCAAGGACGACCATGCTACCGGCGTGGTTATCGGCATCGGCCTTTACGTGACCTGGCGGTTCGTACCGTGCCGCCGGATCGGGCATTCCCACAGTTTCGTAAGTCGGCCCCTCCGGAGGCCGGTAGACGCTTCCCATGCTGGCGTGCGCCGATTTCGCCGTGTCTTGGGCTTGGTCTTTGAGATCGCCGACATTTCGAACGGCCGCACGTGCGGAACGCGCAAACTTGTTCCGCGTTTTGTCGCCGTCGTCGGGGTTGGCGAGTTCTTTTTGGAGGTTTCCGGGTGCCGGTTCGGGGGCGGTTACGGGATCGCCGATTTTGGCGGCGGGTTCGCGCGGCTGTGCTGGCGGCGGGGGGTTGGCGGGGTTTAAACCGGCGCCTTTGAGGCGGATTGCGGTGGCTTCGGCTTGTTCTAGTGCTGCTAGGCCCTGGGTGATGAGGGTTTGGGCGCGGTTGAGTTGGTCGGCGCAGGTGTGGGCGATTTGGGCTTTGTCGTCGACGCCGAAGGCTTGCATGTTGTGGCCGAACTCGGTGACCGTGGAGCCTGCCTGCTGCGTCTCTGCTTGGGCTTCGGCGGCTTGGGTTTTGGCGTTGCCGAGTTGAGCGAGGATCTCGTCCGCGGTGGCCATGTGGGGTCTCCCGTGCTGCGAAGGGTCGCTGCCGTCTGCAGCTTATTGTTCGTCGGGCTCGCTGAAGCCGGGAAGCCACTTCTCCAAGATGGACCTCCACGATGCCTCCGCGTTCAGCTGGCACATGACGCCGATCGATCCCAGGGTCACGCGGTGGATCAGCAGGTATGAGGGCGGCAGCGTGATCTGTTTGCCGAGGGCGTACGCGGGGCTTTTCGGGTTGGCCAGGCGGGTGGCTTCGGCGCGCAGCCAGGCGCGGCTGAACTTGAACTTCTCGGCGGTCAGGGGTTCGAGCATCGGCAGCAGGTAGTCCAGCACCGCCTCGGCGTCGACGTCGACGTTGTCGCCGATGAATCCCTCGTCGCGCAGCCCGTCGAAAACTTGCTGCGCCTCGCCGGCCAGCGCCAGGCGCACCAGCGGGCCGATCGGTTTCGGGAGCCCTTCGGGAAGCCGCGCCACGGCGCCGAAGTCCAGCACGACGAGTCGTCCGTCGTCGGTCATCCGGAAGTTGCCCGGGTGCGGGTCGGCGTGCAGCAGCTTGGCGCGTGCCGGCCCGGAGAAGTGCAGAGTGGACATCCGGTGCCCGGCCAGGTCACGCTCCTCCTGCGAGCCGGAGGCGATGACCTGCGACAGCGGAGTGCCGTCGGCCCACTCGGTGACCAGCGCCCGCCGCGCGCCGGCGACCACTTTCGGCACGAAGATCTCCGGGTCGCCGTCGTAGGCGTCGGCGAAGGCGCGCTGCGACTCGGCCTCCAGCTCGTAGTCGAGCTCCTCGACGACGCGGTCGCGCAGCTCGTCGATGAGGGGTTTGACGTCGAGACCGGGCTGCAGGACCTGAAAGAGCGAGCCGAACCGCGACAGCTGCTTCAAGTCGGAGACCAGCGCCTGCCCGGCGCCGGGGTACTGGACTTTGACGGCCACGTCTCGGCCGTCGGACCACACCGCGCGGTGCACCTGTCCGATGCTGGCTGCGGCCGCGGGCGTGTCGTCGAACTCGGCGAACAGCTCGCGCCAGTCCGGCCCCAGCTCTTCGGCGAGCACCTTGTGTACGCTGGCGGCGGGCAGCGGCGGGGCCGCTTCCTGGAGTTTTGTCAGGGCCGCCCGGTACGGGGC
>JBOGDN010000060.1:0-8606 GCA_050742995.1 Stackebrandtia sp.
CAGTCGGCGGTGCGGGCCTGGCCCTCTTCGTCGATGCACATGACCACGACGGCCGCGCCGTGCTCGACGATGGCCGGCATGGCGCGCGCGTACCGGGAGTCTGGGCCGTCGCCGTCTTCGAAGTTCACCGAGTTGACCACGCAGCGGCCGCCGAGCGATTCGAGACCGGCGGCGATCACGTCGGGCTCGGTGGAGTCGAGCATGATCGGCAGCGTGGAGGCGGTGGCGAAGCGGCCGGCCAGCTCGCGCATGTCGTCGCTGCCGGCGCGTCCGACGTAGTCGACGCACAGGTCGAGCACGTGCGCGCCCGAGCGCGCCTGGTTGCGGGCGATCTCGACGCAGCGGTCCCAGTCGGCGTCCAGCATGGCCTCGCGGAAAGCCTTGGAGCCGTTGGCGTTGGTGCGCTCGCCGATATTGAGGATGGTGACGTCCTGTTTGAACGGCACGTGGTGGTACGACGAGGAGATGCCGGGCTCGACGACGATGTCGCGCGGCGCGGCTTCGCGCTCGCCCAGGCGTTCCCGCAGCTGCCGGATGTGCTCGGGCGTGGTGCCGCAGCAGCCGCCGATCAGGGAGACGCCGAACTCGTCGACGAAGGTCTCCATGGCGTCGGCCAGCTCGCCGGCGGTCAGCGGGTACACCGCGCCGTTCGGTCCCAGCTCGGGCAGCCCGGCGTTGGGCATCACCGAGATCGGGATCGGCGAGTGCTTCGACAGGTAGCGCAGGTGCTCGCTCATCTCCGCGGGTCCGGTGGCGCAGTTGAGGCCGATGACGTCGACGCCCAGCGCGGACAGCGCGGTGAGGGCCGCGCCGATCTCGCTGCCGACGAGCATGGTGCCGGTGGTCTCGACTGTGACCGAGGCGATGATCGGCGCCTTCACGCCGGCGGCCTTCATGGCGCGCTGCGCGCCCAGAACTCCGGCCTTGGTCTGCAGCAGGTCCTGCGAGGTCTCCACCAGCAGCGCGTCGGCGCCGCCGGCGATGAGCCCGGCAGTGCACTCCTGATAGGCGTCGCGCAGGACGGAGAAGGGGGAGTGTCCGAGGGTGGGGAGTTTGGTGCCCGGTCCCATGGAGCCGAGCACGTAGCGGGGTCGGTCGGGCGTGGCGTGGCTGTCGGCGATCTCACGGGCGAGCTCGGCGCCGCGCTGCGCCAGCTCGCGATTGCGGTGGACGATGTCGTACTCGCCCAGGTTGCCGAAGTTGCATCCGAAGGTGTTGGTCTCCACGCAGTCGGCGCCGGCGGAGAAGTAGGCGTCGTGGATGTGCCGGACGACGTCCGGGCGGGTCATGTTGAGAATCTCGTTGCAGCCTTCGAGGCCTTCGAAATCGTCCAGGTCGAGGTCGGCGTCTTGCAGCATGGTGCCCATCGCCCCGTCGGCGACGAGGATTCGGTGGCGCAAAGTGTCGAGCAAGGCATTCTCTGACATCCCCCCAGCCTAGTGGTCGTGTAGTTGGGGTCCCCTTACCGTGACGAAGGCGACAAATCGGGACGGAACTCCTGGCCGGCGGGGGCGACGCGCGCGGCGCCATCGCGCAAGACGAGAAGTCGACACGTACCCTGGCCGGGTGACAGAGTTCGACGGACTTCCGGTGCTGCGGTCGCCGGTTCTGGTCGCCGCGTTCACCGGCTGGAACGACGCCGCCGACGCGGCCAGCCGAGTCATAGCCCACCTGGCCGAGCAGTGGGAGGCGCGTCACGTCGCCACCATCGATCCCGACCCGTATTACGACTTCCAGATGGCGCGCCCCAGCGTGAAGGTCACCTCCGACGGCGTGCAGCGGATCGACTGGCCGTACACCGGCTTCACCGTCGCCTCTCCCGCCGACGCCGACCGGGACGTCGTCCTGCTCACCGGCGCGGAGCCGAGCATGCACTGGCGCGGGTTCTGCGAGGAGATCGCGGAGATCTGCCACAGCCTGGAGATCGAGCAGGTGATCCTGCTCGGCGCGATCATGGCCGACGTCGGCTACGCGCGGCCGCTGCCGGTGTCGGGGACGTCCAACGATCCCGCGGTGGCCAAGCGGCTCAAGCTGGATCCGGTCGACTACGAGGGGCCGGCGGGCATCATCGCGCTGTTGCAGGGGACGTTCCAGAATGTGGAGATCCCTTCCACGTCGTGCTGGGTGCACGTGCCGCACTACGCGGCCACGTCGCCGTGTCCCAAGGCCACGCTCGGGCTGCTGCACCGGGTGGAGGAGATTCTCGATCTGCCGGTGCCGGCCGGGGGCTTGGTCGAGCAGACGGCGGCCTGGGAGGACGAGGTGAATCAACTGGTGGAGTCCGACAGCGACATCGCCGAGTACATCAACTCGCTCGACGACGCCAAGGACGACGCCGAAGAGCCCTCCGGCGACGACATCGCGCGCGACTTCGAGCGCTACCTGCGCCGCCGCGGCCCCAAAGACGAAGACACCAACAACACCTGAGCGGTCAGACTCGCGCCAGGCTCCAGCCGCGCGAGGTCAGGCGCGCGGGGGTGTCGGCTGGCGGGCGCTTGTGCACGAAGGCGGCACGCCCCGAGGCGAAGCCGCTGCGGTCGTCGAATATGTCCCTGGCCATTTCGGACATTTCCAGTGCCGCGTAGTACGCCGGCGGACGCGACCCGGCCAGCACCCGCAGCTTCGCGGCGGTGGCCTCGGCGTGCCAGCGCGGGTCGGCGTACGAGCGCGCCAGCTCCTCGAGCCAGTCGCCGAACTCGTCCGGATCGCGCGGACCGACCGCGTCGACCAGTCCCACGCCGACGGCGTCGCACGCGTCGACCGGCAGCTTCGCGTCGAGCAGCCGCGACGCCGTTGCCGCGCCGACACGCCGCGGAAGGGTGTAGGTGTGCAGCTGGGAGCCGTACAGGCCGATGTCGTAGTACGGGTTGAGAACGACGCCGTCGCGAGCGACCACCACGTCGGCGGCAAGACCGAACATGACTCCCCCGGCGGCGGCGCCCGCCGTGAACGCCGCGACCGTCAGCTGACGCGTGCACGACGCGAGCGCCGTGCACAACGCGTTGAGGGCGCCGACGTTGGCCCAGGCCTCTGTCGCCGAGTCCTCGGCGGCCTCGATGACTCCAAGATGGATGCCGGTGGAGAAGTACTCCGAGGTGCCCCGCACCACGAGCACCCGCGTGTCCTGCGCGAGGGCGTCTTCGAGCACGGCGGCGATTCGCTCGCACTGGCGCGTGGACATCGCGCCGTCGTGGCAGCGCAGCGTCAAGACTCCGACGTCGCCGCGACGGGCGTAGACGCATTCGCGCAGCGCCTGCGGCGCCGGGATCTCGGGCACCGGATCGTCGACGAGGACCATGCTCGCCGGCAGCTTGACGCCGTCGCCGCCGCGGTCTGCCGGACGCCTGGCCCGGCCGATCCACACCGCACGGTCACCGGCGGCCACCGCGACCGCGTCACCGTCGCGCCCGATGATCGTTCCCGGGTAGAACCGTCTCGGCCGCCGCTCCCCCGCCGCGGCGTCGTAGACCTGAACCGGGTTGCCCTCGATCTCGGTGCGCAGGCCCGGAGACGAGTCGGCGGCGCGGATGCGCCGCACGATCTCCTCCGCCGGTCGCGACCAGTCGAGGTCGCGTTCGCCGGGGCCCGGCGGCGGTCGCGGCGGCTCGTCTTGCGGCGTCGGCTTGAAGTCCGGGTCGGCGGCCTTCGCCGTCGCCTCTTCGATGCACGCCATGGCGGCGTCGGCCAGCGGTCCGTTGTGCAGCGCGGTCAGCGTCGGAGAACCGGACGGCATGGGAAAAACCCGGCTCGCCCACACCGGACCGGACGCGAGGTCCTCGGTTGCGGACAGCGCACAGACTCCCCATTGCGCCGTTTGGTCGACGATCGCGTGTTCCAGAGCGGACGGATCTCGCTCGCCCGGCGGCGCGGGATGGACGACGACCGTCGGCCACTTTCGCCACACGTCGGCCGGAAGCGGATCCCGCGGAAACGGGCAGACCACGAGGTCGGGCGAGGCGGCGTGCACCGCGTCGGCGAGTCCTTCCGCGGTGCGATGCGCGGAGACGAGCTCGACCGCCACGCCATGTCCGGCGCCGCGCAGCGCGCACCAGGCGCGCTGCGTCAGGCCGTTGAAATGCGACGCCAGCAGCAGGATGTCCACGCGACTTCGCCTCCGGGGGAATCGAGGGTCGGGTCCGACTTGCGAGGGACCTTATATCCCCCGATCCCCAGGCGGCCTGGCGGCAGCCTACCGCCCAGAAGCCATAAGAGACGGTTTCGGAACGCTGACAGTGCGACGCCGAGCAGGCTGTCCACTGTATTGCGGACGGTCGCCGGCGCCTCGGGGTCGGCGGCCTCGCCCGACAGCGAGCGTCGCGCCCACGCGTCGACGGCCGCCAGGGCGCCGGGGCTGTCGAGGTCGTCGGACAGGCACCGCCGGACCTCGTCGAGGACGGCTCGCCCGTCGGCGCCGGCGTCGCGGTTTGTCGCTCGCCGCCACAGATCCAGGCGGGAGCGCGCCGCGTCGAGGACCTCGCCGGTCCACTGTCGGTCGCTGCGGTAGTGGCCGTCGAGAAGTCCAAGCCGGATCGCGGCCGGGTCCACGTCGTCGTAACGCAGCCGCGACACGAAGACCAGGTTGCCGCGGCTCTTCGACATCTTCTCGCCGTCGAGGCCGATCATGCCGGTGTGCACGTAGTGCCGGGCGAACGGCGAGCGCTTCGTGACCGCCTCGGCGTGTGCGGCCGACATCTCGTGGTGCGGGAAGATCAGGTCGTTTCCGCCGCCCTGCACGTCGATCTGCCTGCCGAGGCGCCCAAGCGCGATCGCGGTGCACTCGACGTGCCAGCCGGGACGTCCCGGCCCCATTCGCGAAGGCCAGGACGGCTCGCCTTCGCGTTCGCCGCGCCACAGCAGGGCGTCGAGCGGGTCGCGCTTGCCCTCCCGTTCGGGGTCGCCGCCGCGCTCGGCGAAGAACTTCAGCATGGTGTCGCGGTCGTAGTTGGACTCGCCGCCGAAGCCGTCGGCCGTCTCGACCGGGAAGTAGACGTCGCCGGTGCCGTCCTCCATCCGGTACGCGGCGCCGGCGTCGATCAGCCGCTCCACCAGCGCGGCTATCTCGGTCATCGACTCCACCGCGCCCACGAACCAGGTCGGCGGCAGCACCCGCAGCGCGCTCATGTCCTCGCGAAACAGCGCGGTCTCCCGCTCGCCCAGGTCCATCCAGTCCACGCCGTCGCGCTCGGCGCGCTCGAAGAGCGGATCGTCGACGTCGGTGACGTTGGTGACGTACTCGACGTCGTGTCCGCCGTCGCGCCACACGCGGTTGACCAGGTCGAAGGCGATCATGGTGGCCGCGTGGCCAAGGTGGGTGGCGTCGTAAGGGGTGATGCCGCACACGTACATGCGGGCCGCTCCGGCCGCCGGCTCGGCGGGGTGGACGGCCTGCCGCGCGGTGTCGTAGAGCCGCAGGGGTCGGGCGGCGCCCGGCAGCGGCCTCGGGCTGGGGGTCTGCCAAGAATCCATGCACACGAGCGTAATTGCGACGAACGTGCCGATCGACAAAACCGCGGGTGTGCTGGGTCTCAGGCGGGCTCGCCGGTGGGGGTGAGCACGCCGGCCAACAGCAGCAGGATGATTGCGACGCCGAAGCCGATGCGGTACCAGACGAACGGCATGAACGTGTGGCTGGAGACGAATTTCAGCAGCCACGCCACCGAGGCGTAGGCGACGGCCGCGCTGACGACGATGCCCACGATCAGGGGCGCCAGCCCCACCGTGCCGTTGAAGGCCTCCTTGGCCTCAAGCACGCCGGCGCCGGTGAGCGCGGGGATGCCCAGGAAGAACGCCAGCCGCGTCGCCGAGACCCGATCGAGGTCGCGCAGCAGGCCGGCGGTCATGGTGGCGGCGGAGCGAGAAACGCCCGGGAACAGAGACAGGACCTGCAGCGCACCTACGAACATGGCGTCTTTGAAGTTGATCTGAGTTTCGCGGCGCTGGTGGGTGGCGGCGTACTCGGCGAACCACATCACGAAGCTGAAGCCGATCGCGCCGATCGCCACGACCCACAGGTTGAAGATCTTGTCGACGTAGTCGTCGATGAACAAGCCCACGACGACGATCGGCATCGACCCGGCGATGACATACCAGCCGAAGCGATATTCGAAGTCGCGGCGATGCCGGGCGACGAACAGCCCCCGGACGAAACCGTGCGTGATCTTCCACATGTCCTTGGCGAAGTAGACAAGCAGCGCGGCGATGGCGCCGGCCTGGATGATCGCGTTGAAGGCGATGACCGACGGGTCGTTGACTTCGAGGCCGAGCAGTCCGGCGAAGGCCACGAGATGCCCGGTCGAAGAGACGGGCAGAAATTCGGTGAGTCCTTCGACGACGCCAAGCACCACCGCATGCCAGATCTCCAACGCCAGCCCTCCAGATTCGTCGCACGCCAAAGCCGAATCAGCCTAATAGCCCGGCTTTCTCGGCGCGCACTGGCCGACAGCACTGGCTAACGGCGTCGCCGCCGAGTAGGTTCTGGCTTGTGGAGCAGCGACCGTTGGGCCTGAGCGGCCTTGAGGTGTCCAGATTGGGTCTGGGCACGATGACCTGGGGCGCCGGAGGCGATTTCGACGCCGAAGACGCCGCCGCCCAGTTGACCGCGTTCGTCGACGCCGGCGGGACCCTTGTCGACACCGCCGACGTCTACGGCCAGGGGGCGGCCGAGACCATGCTCGGCGAGCTGCTCGGCAAGGTGGTGCCGCGTCGCGATGTGCTCGTGGCCACCAAGGCCGGAGTCTGCGCCGACGGCCCTCGTCGCCGCAACACCTCTCGGGGGCATCTGCTGCGGTCGCTCGACGCTTCGCTTGCGCGGCTGGGCGTCGACCACGTAGACCTGTGGCAGCTGCATGTGCACGATCCGGACACTCCCATGGAGGAGACGCTGGCCACACTGGACTATGCGGTGTCCTCGGGTCGCGTGCGCTACGTGGGAGTGTCCAATCACACCGGATGGCAGACGGCGCGCGCGGCGGCGTGGCAGCGCGCCTGGCCCGGACGCACGCCGCTTGCCGCAAGCCAGATGGAGTACTCGCTGGTGCAGCGCGGCATCGAGCGCGAGGTGCTTCCGGCGTGTCTGGCGATGGACGTCGGCCTCCTGGCGTGGGCGCCGCTTGGGCGGGGCGTGCTCACCGGGAAGTACCGGTTCGGGCGCCCGTCCGACTCCCGCGCGTCGTCGCCGCAGTGGGGCCGGTTCGTATCCGCCTATCTGGACGATCGCTGCGCCGGCGTCGTCGAGGCGGTGGCGACCGCGGCCGACGGTCTTGGCGTCACGTCGCTGGACGTGGCCCTGACGTGGGTGCGCGACCAGCCCGGCGTGGCCGCGGCGATCGTGGGCGCGCGCAACGCCGCTCAGCTCAACGCCTCGCTCAACGCGGAGTCGCTGTACCTGCCGCCGGAGATCCGGCTGGCGCTTGCCGACGTGTCCGCGCCCGATCTGGGGTATCCGGAGCGGCATTAAGGCGCGGGCTGTCCGGTATCCGACGACGACACGCCGCCACAGTGATTGACATCCCTCAATTTAGTTTCTATCGTGTCGCGTAGGTGTTACCCGCCGGTAAGGATCGGAGTGCCCGCCTATGTCCCCGTTCTCCCGCCGCGTCTGCGTCGGGCTCGTCGCCGCCGTCGTCTCTTTCGGCGCGCTGTCGACGCCCGCCCAGGCGGCCGAGCCGTCTCGTTACGTCGCGCTCGGCGACTCGTTCGTCTCCGGACCGCTCATTCCCAATCAGACCGGCAGCCCGCTTGGCTGCTTCCGCTCTGACAGCAACTACCCGTCGCTGGTCGCCGAGGCCCTCGCCGTCGACGAGTTCGTCGACGTCAGCTGCGGCGGCGCGCAGACGGTCGACATGTTCGAGCCGCAGGACACCGGGCTCGGCGTCAACCCGCCGCAGCTGGACGCGCTCGACGCGAACACCACCCTGGTGACGCTGGGCATCAGCGGCAACGACATCGGCTTCGCCGACATCCTGCTGACGTGCCTGGCCCCCGGCGTGCTCGACCCGCTCGGCTCGCCGTGCCAGGACCTCTACACCGACCCCGACACCGGCGAGGACGAGCTGCGTCAGCGCATCGCCGACGCGGAGGCCGACGTGGTCGCGGTCGTCGAGGCGATCGCGGAACGCGCGCCGAACGCGCAGGTCGTGTTCACCGGCTACCTGGCGCTGCTGCCGGAGTCGAAGGGCTGCTGGCCGATCGTTCCGATCGCCGAGGGCGACGTGCCCTATCTGGACGGAGTCGAGCACGACCTCAACGCCATGATCGAGGGCGTCAGCGACGCCTACGGCGCCCAGTTCGTCGACGTCTTCGAGCGCGGCCACGACATGTGCGCCGGTCACAGCGAACGCTGGGTCGAGGGGATCATCCCCACCAACCCCGCCTTCGTCGTGCACCCCAACGCCAACGGCATGGCGCACGTCGCCGAGCGCGTCGTCTCCGACCTCGGTTAAGATCTCCACAAACGACAGTCGGGCCGGCCGCCGCGCCGGCCCGGCGTCAACGCGCCCCAGCATTAACGCCCGATGAAATTCGCTTGACGCCCCCCGCGCGCCCAGATGGAATGAAGCCAAGCTCTGCTGGGCGGTCTGCCCCCGGATGGGGTGGGGCAGGTCCTC
>JBOGDN010000061.1:0-3353 GCA_050742995.1 Stackebrandtia sp.
TCTTCGACCAGCGGGTGATTCAGGTTCCGCACGCCCGCGGCCAGCATGTCGCCGGTCTTGACGGCGTTGTCGAGCAGCCCGTCGTCCTCGATGGTCTCCAGAACGGCAAGCGCGGCGCAGGCGGCGACGGGGTTGCCGCCGAAGGTGGATCCGTGCGCGCCCTTGGCGAACACGTCGCCGTACTTTCCAAGTCCGACGCAGGCGCCGATCGGCAGCCCGCCGCCGAGACCCTTGGCCAGGGTCAGCACGTCGGGTTTGACGCCGTCGTGCTGGTGGGCGAACCAGGCGCCGGTGCGTCCGATTCCCGACTGGATCTCGTCGGCGACGAAAAGCGCTCCTGTGGCGTCGCAGATCTCCCGCACGGCGGCGAAGTAGCCCGGCGGGGGCGGCACCACGCCGGCCTCGCCCTGGGTCGGCTCCATGAATACCGCGGCGCACTCGTCGCCGACGGCCGCGCGCAGCGCCTCGACGTCTCCGTAGGGGACGAAGCGCACGTCGAGTCCGAACGGCCCGAAGGGCTCGCGGATGGCGTCCTTGCCGGTCAGCGCCAGTGCGCCGAAGGTGCGGCCGTGGAATCCGTCCGCAGCGGCGACGAAGTAGCTCTTGCCGGCGGACTTGCCGTGGACCAGGGCCAGCTTCAGCGCGGCCTCGTTGGCCTCGGTTCCGCTGTTGCAGAAGAACACCTTGCCGCGCGCGCCGACCAACTTGAGCAGCTTTTCGGCGAGCATGACGCCCGGCTCGTGCGCGAACAGGTTGGAAGTGTGCGCCAGCAGGGTGACCTGAGTGGCGACCGCGTCGACGAGCGCCGGGTGGCCGTGGCCGAGCGAGCTGACGGCGATGCCGCCGATGAAGTCGAGGTACTCCGCGCCGTCGACGTCGTACAACAGGCAGCCTTGCCCGTGGGAAAGCGCCACGGCGGGCAGGCCGTAGTTGGGCATGAGGGAGGCGGCGAACCGCTCTTGCAGGTCTCTGGCAGCGGTCATTGCGGAACCACCATTGTTCCGACCCCTTCGGAGGTGAAGACTTCGAGCAGGAGGGAGTGGGGCACCCGCCCGTCGATGACGTGGGCGGCGGGCACGCCGCCGTCGACGGCGCGCATACAGGCCTCCATCTTGGGCGCCATGCCCGAGGAAAGGCTGGGCAGCAGCCGTTTCAGCTCCGCGACGGTGATCTTGCTTATCAGGCTGGACTGGTCGGGCCAGTCGGCGTACAGGCCCTCGACGTCGGTGAGGACGACGAGCTTCTGCGCGCACAGCGCCTCGGCAAGCGCGGCGGCCGCGGTGTCGGCGTTGACGTTGTGGACGACCCCGTCGGAGTCGGGGGCGACCGTGGAGATCACCGGGATCCGCCCGGCGTCGATGAGGTCGGTGACGGCGGCGGTGTTGACGTCGACGACGTCGCCGACTTGGCCTACGTCCACGGCCTCCCCGTCGACGTAGGCGTGCCGCCGCCGCGCGGTGAGCAGCCGCGCGTCCTCTCCGGACATGCCCACGGCGAAGGGGCCGTGTTCGTTGATCAGGCCGACCAGCTCCCGGCCGACCTGGCCGACGAGCACCATCCGGACCACTTCCATGGCCTCGGAGGTGGTGACCCGCAGGCCGCCCCGGAACTCGCACTCGATGCCGAGCTTGTCGAGCATGGACGAGATCTGCGGCCCGCCTCCGTGCACCACGACGGGTTTGAGGCCGGCGTAGCGCAAGAAGACCATGTCCTTGGCGAACGCCTCGCGCAGCGCGGGTTCGGCCATGGCGTGGCCGCCGTACTTGACCACGACGATGGAACCGTGGAAGCGCTCAAGCCACGGCAGGGCCTCCACAAGGGTTTCAGCCTTGCCGAGCGCGGCGCGCAGACTCTGTTTCACGACGCCGCTCATGTGGAGTACGCCGAGTTCTCGTGCACATAGGCGTGCGACAGGTCGTTGGTCCACACCGTCGCCGACTCGCCTCCCGCGTGCAAATCCACCGTGATGGTCACGTCCCGCCCAGTGAGATCCACTTTGTCCCTGGATTCGGCGGCGGCGCCGCCCCGGCAGATCCACACGCCGTTGACGGCGACGTCGATCGCGTCGGGGTCGAAGACCGCGTCGGTGACGCCCACCGCGGCCAGGATCCGTCCCCAGTTGGGGTCCTGGCCGAACAGCGCGCACTTGACGAGGTTGTTGCGGGCGATCGACCGGCCGACCGTCACCGCGTCGTCCTCGTCGGCGGCGCCGACGACTTCGATCGCGACTTCCTTGGTGGCGCCTTCGGCGTCGGCCAGCAGCTGCTTGGCCAGGTCGCCGCAGGCTTCGGTCAGCTCCGCGGTGAAAGCGGCCGTGCCCGGCGCCACGCCCGAGGCGCCCGAGGCCAGCAGCAGCACGGTGTCATTTGTAGACATCGCGCCGTCGGAGTCGAGCCGGTCGAAGGTCTTCCGGCAGGCTTCGCGCAAGGCGTCCTCGGCGGTGCGCGAGTCAAGCAGCGCGTCGGTGGTGAACACGCACAGCATGGTGGCCAGGCCGGGCGCGAGCATGCCCGCGCCCTTGCCGACGCCGCCGACGCTGTAGCCGTCGCCGGCGACGACGACGTTCTTCGGCTTGCTGTCGGTGGTCATGATCGCCTCGGCGGCGTCGGCGCCGCCCGCGTCCGAAAGCGCGGCTGCGGCTTTGTCCACGCCCGACAAGATCGCGTCCATCGGGAGCGGCTCTCCGATGAGGCCGGTGGAGCACACCGCGACTTCGACGGCGCCGACGCCGAGCACGGCGGCGACTTTCTCGGCGGTGGCGTGGGTGTCCTGGAAGCCCCTGGGGCCGGTGCAGGCGTTGGCGCCGCCGGAGTTGAGCACGACGGCCTTGAGTTCGCCGTCGGCGAGGACCTGCCGGGTCCATTTCACCGGCGCGGCCTGCACGCGGTTGGCGGTGAAGACCCCGGCGGCGGTGGACTGCGGGCCCTGGTTGACGATCAGCGCCAGGTCGGAGGCGCCGGAGGACTTGAGGCCGGCGGCGACGCCGGAGGCGACGAAGCCCGCGGGAGTCGTGACGGTCACGGCGCCACCCCGTTCACGCTCAAGCCGGCGGTCTCGGGCATGCCGAGCATGATGTTGGCGCACTGGACGACCTGACCGGCCGCGCCCTTGCCGAGGTTGTCGATCGCCGCGGCGACGATGATCCGTCCGGCGTCTTTGTCCAGAGTGGCCTGGACGTGGCAGGAGTTGGAGCCGACGGTGGCGGCGGTGTGCGGCCAGGCGCCCTCGTCGAGCACGTGGACGAACTTCTCGTCGTCGTAGGCGGCGTGCAGCACGTCGCGCACGCCCTCGGTGGTCAGCCCGTCCCGGGCCGGCAGCGCGGTGACGGTGGCCAGGATGCCGCGCGGCATCGG
>JBOGDN010000062.1:0-7130 GCA_050742995.1 Stackebrandtia sp.
GGGCAGCGCGGTCATCTTCTACCCCGAAGGCACCACCAGCAAGCAGCCCGGGCACTGGCCGATGCGGGGACGCACCGGGATCGCCAGGCTGGCCATGGAAACCGGGGCGCCGGTGATTCCGATGACCGTGTGGGGGCCGCATCGCCTCTTCAACCCGGTGACCAAGAAGCTGCGGCTGCGGCCGCGCGCCCCGGTGACCGTGGTCGCCGGCGAGCCGGTCGACCTGTCCGCCTTCGACGGCGCCGAGCCCGACGCGGAGACGCTCGAAGCCATGACCGAGACGATCCTGCTGCGCATCCGCGACCAGCTTGCCGAAATCCGCGGCGAGGAGCCCCCGCCTCTGTACGACCTCAAGGCGGCCAAGGCCGCGGAGAAAGCCGCGCGAGAGGACGACGCCGCATGAATTCTCGTTCGCACCCGGTGGCGGTGATGGGGGCCGGCTCCTGGGGCACCGTCTTCGCCAAGATCCTCTCCGACGCCGGAGGCGACGTGCGGCTGTGGGCGCGTCGCCCCGAGGTGGCCGCGACGATCAACGCCGACCACGTCAACCCCGCGTATCTCCCGGACGTCACGCTTTCCGACGCCGTCACCGCCGCCGTCGACGCCAAGGACGTGCTCGCCGACGCCGAGCTGGTGGTGCTGGCCATCCCCAGCCAGACGCTGCGCGGCAACCTCGCCGACTGGGCGCCGCACCTGCGCCCCGACGCCACCGTCGTGAGCCTGATGAAGGGCGTGGAGCTGGGCACCTCGCTGCGGATGAGCGAGGTCATCGAGGAAGTCGCCGGAGTCGACTCCTCGCGGGTCGCGATCGTCACCGGCCCGAACCTCGCCCGCGAGATCGCCGCCGAGCAGCCGACCGCCTCGGTGGTGGCGTGCACCGACGAGGCGCGGGCCGTCGCCATCCAGGACGCGGTGACCACCTCTTACTTCCGCCCCTACACCAACGCCGACGTGGTCGGCTGCGAGTTGGGCGGCGCCGTCAAGAACGTCATCGCTCTCGCCTACGGCATGGCCGCCGGCATGGGCCTCGGCGACAACACCAGGGCCACCTTGATCACCCGCGGACTTGCCGAGACGTCGCGGCTTGGCGTCAGGCTGGGCGCGGACCCGCAGACCTTCTCCGGACTTGCCGGCCTCGGCGACCTAGTGGCCACCTGCAACTCGCCGCTGTCGCGCAACCGGACCTTCGGCGAGCAGTTGGGACGCGGCAAGACGCTCGCGCAGGCGCAGGAGGTCGCCAAGCAGACCGCCGAGGGCGTCAAGAGCTGTCGGTCAATCCGGGATCTGGCGCTGAAGTACAGCGTCGAGATGCCCATCGCCGAGCAGGTGGAGAAGGTCTGCCACGAAGGCCGCGACCCCCGTCAGGCCGTCGCCGCCCTCATGGCCCGCGACACCAAAGCCGAATAAACCCAAACGAAAGACGAAGGTCCTCCTAGATGAAGCGAATCAGAGTCGCCGTCGTGTTCGGCGGTCGCAGCGTCGAACACCCCGTCTCGTGCGCCAGCGGCAGCGGAGTCGTCTCGGCTCTCGACCCTGAACAATTCGACGTCGTGCCGGTCGGCATCACCTCGAGCGGCGGCTGGGTGCAACTCGGCGACGAAGCCGAGAAGCTGGCGATCGGCGTCGGCGACGACCTGCCCGCGATCACCGAGGACTCGGGCCGGCAGGTGGCGCTGTCGGCCGACCCGACCGCCCGGCAGCTGACCGTCGGCGACCCCGCCGAGGGGGCGGCGGCGCTGGCCGACGTGGACGTGGTGTTCCCGGCGCTGCACGGCCCCTACGGCGAGGACGGAACCCTGCAGGGGCTGCTGGAGATGGCCGGAATCCCCTACGTCGGCTCCGGGGTGTTGTCGTCGTCGGTGTGCATGGACAAGGAGTTCACCAAGCGGCTGCTCGTGGCGGAGGGAATCCCGACCGGGCCGTACGCGGTGCTGCGCGGCGAAGAGACCGTCGGCGAGGACGACCGGCGGCGGCTGGGGCTTCCGGTTTTCGTCAAGCCCGCGCGCGCCGGCTCCAGCGTCGGCATCACCAAGGTCGACAGCTGGCGGCAGCTGCCCGACGCGCTGCGCGCGGCCCGGTCCGTCGACCCGAAGGTGATCGTCGAAGCCGCCTTCACCGGCGCGCGCGAACTGGAATGCGGCGTGCTTGAGCGTGAAGACGGCGGCGTGGACGCCACCCCGCCGCTGGAGGTGCTGGAGTCCGGCGAGGACGGCTGGTTCGACTTCCAGGCGAAGTACCTCGGCAGCCCCGAGCCGTTCAACCTGTCGCCGGATCTTCCCGACGGCGTGGCGCAGCGCGTCCGAAACCTCGCCGCGCGGGTGTTCACCACGTTGGACTGCTCCGACCTGGCGCGGGTCGACTTCTTCCTCGCCGCGGACGGCGAGGTCTACGTCAACGAGATCAACACCATGCCCGGCCTCACTCCGATGTCGGGCGTGCCGCAGGCGTGGGCCGCCGCGGGACTGCCGTATTCCGAGCTGGTCGCGCGGCTGGTGCGCATGGCCGTCAAGCGCGGAACCGGCCTGCGCTGACGAAAGCGGAAGCTCACTTCCCCCAGCCGCACCCCGAGGGCACGTCCTCGGCGTCGGCCGGCGGCGCCTTCTCGTCCACGGCCTCCGAAAGGCCCTGCACCAGCTGACCGGGCCCCTCGTAGTCGTCGGGCGTCGTCACCTCGACGGGAACCTTGCGGTCCACAGTGGTCCACGCCACGCCGGCTTCGCCTTCAACGGCGTACCAGCACGTTTTGCCCAGCCGGTAGACGTCGGCGTTCAGCGGCACGTCGACGGCGGCGACGCCGCAGCGCAGGCTCACCGGCGGCTCGCCCCAGGCCGCGCTGATCTCCGCGGCCCCGGCGGCGCCGGTCGTCGCGCGCTGCTCCAGATCTCCCAGCGTCTCGGGGACCTCGGTCACCAGCGCGCGGCACACCTCGAATTCGTCCTCGGAAAGCTCGGGAATCTCCAGCGACACCGATTCGCTCGGCGCCTCGCGAACCCCAGAGTCGGGGTCGTCGGCGGCTTCGGGGGAGATGAGCGCGTAAATGCCGACGGCCGCGGCGATCGTCGCCGGCACGGCCACGACTGTGGCGATCGTCGCCGCGAGTTTGCGGTCGGAACGTGGAGGGTTCGCGGAGTCGCCGACGTCGTCCCCGTCGGGCCGCGAATCGTGCTTGGCGTCGGCCACCGACGTCGCTCCTTTGGTCTACGGACGATGCGCAGCCGAGAGCCTAACGGCGCCGCGCGGTCGTCGCGCCGCGGGCCAAGGGAACCGGCCGTCCCTTAGAGGTGCACCACCGAGCAGGTGAGAGTGCGAGTGATTCCCGAAACCTGTTGCACCTTGCTGACCACCATCTTGCCCAGCTCGTCGACGGTGCGGGCCTGCGTGAGCACGACCACGTCGTACGGACCGGTCACCGCGTCGACCTTGACGACTCCGTCTATCTCGGTGATGGCCAGCGCGACCTCGCGGGCTTTGCCGACTTCGGTCTGAATCAAGATGTACGCCTGGACCACGGGTGACTCCTTCGGCTTCAATGCGTGTGCTTCAGTTCACCGCATCACGGCGTTGCTGGCAAGACGGTTGCGGAAATGGTTTTTCCGCGGGCGAATCGAGCGGAAGTAATCACCTCTGCGCGTGCCGCCGATGGCGAACGCCGCGCACGTCGACGAGACTTGAACCGTGACAACTGAGGAGAACACGGTGTCGGAGATGGGGGAGTTCGAGTTCATCGAGCAGGTCACGCAGCGGCTGCCGTCCGGCCGGGACTGCCTGCTCGGCCCCGGCGACGACGCGGCGGTGGTGGCCGCGCCGGACGGACGCGTCGTCGCCAGCACCGACATGCTCGTCGAGGGACGGCACTTCAGGCGCGACTGGTCGAGCGCCTCCGACGTGGGCAGACGCGCCGCCGCCTGCAACCTCGCCGACGTCGTGGCGATGGGCGCGCGGCCGACCGGACTGCTCGTGGCCGTATGCGTGCCGCGGGATCTGCCGTTGACGTGGGCCCAGGAGCTGGCCGAGGGCCTGGCCGAGGAGACCGCGCTCGCCGGAGCCTCTGTGGTCGGCGGGGACACGGTCGCGGGGTCGCAGCTGACGATCTCGGCGACCGCGCTTGGGACCCTGCAGGGGAGGCCGCCGGTGACGCGCGCGGGCGCCCGTCCCGGCGACGTCCTCGCCGTCGCCGGACGGCTGGGCTGGGCGGCCGCCGGGATGACCGTCCTGTCGCGCGGTTTCCGTTCGCCGGGCGCCCTGGTGACCGCGTTTCGGCGACCCGAAGTGCCCTACGCGGCCGGACCGGCGGCGGCGACGCTCGGCGCCACGGCGATGATCGACGTCTCCGACGGCCTGCTCGCCGATCTGGGACACGTCGCGCGGGCGTCAAGGGTGGCCGTCGACGTCGACTCCGAGGCGCTGGAGATCCCCGCGCCGATGCGCGACGCCGGACAGGCGCTGGGGGCGGACCCGCGGGACTGGGTGCTGACCGGGGGAGAAGACCACGCCCTGGCCGCGACGTTCCCGCCGGACGTGCTGTTGAGCGCCGAGTGGACAGTCGTGGGGCGGGTCTCCGCCGGCCAAGGGGTGACAGTGGACGGCGCGACCCGCTCCGGCGCCACCGGGTGGGATCACTTCAGGGCTTAGCGACGGCAAGAAACACCGCCGGGCGGGTCCGCCCGGCGGTTCGCGTCTTGGGGATCGTCAGATCTGGGTGGCTTTGCCGGCCTTGAGGCAGGAGGTGCACACCTTGACCCGCTTGAGGTTGTCGCCCGCACCAAAAGTAGTGCGCACGGTCTGCAAGTTCGGGTTCCACCGACGTTTGGTCTTCTTCTTCGACCACGGCACGTTGTGGCCGAACCCCGGGCCTTTGCCGCAGACTTCGCACTTGCGGGACATTATGCTCGCACTCCTGAGACGGTGAACTCCAACTGTCGCGCCTGGTCGGCAGACAACCGGGCAAGCCTACCCGACCCCGCCGCACCATGGCCAAATGGGTGTCTCGAGCTGCGCCGAACGGCCCGTTTTCGCTTATAAGATTCAGTTGGCTGGCGGTGAGGCCGTAGGCTGTGGCTAGTCGACCGTCACACGCGTTCGCCCCATACGAAAGTGCATACATGACTTATCCGCCGCAGCAGCCTCAAGACCCTTGGTCGGGCCAGCAGCCAGGCGACCCGTATCAGCAGCAGAGCGGATATCCCGACCAGCCCTCCGGTTACCCGGACCAGCCCGCGGGCTATCCGGACGCGCCGGGCCAGGGTTACGGCCAGGGCTATGGTCAGCCGCCGCCCGACCCGACGCACCAGTATCCGTACGGCCAGCCGGGCGAAGGCGACCCCTATGCGCCGATGAACGTGCAGCCGATGTCGAGCCAGCCCATGTCGGGGCAGCCCATGTCCGGCCAACCCGTCACCGGGCAGCCCTGGCCGGGTGTTGCCGTGCCGCAGCAGGCGGCGGGAAGCAGCGGCCCTCCGGTGTGGGTGTTCATCGTCGGCGCCGTGGCGCTGGTGGCCCTGATCGGCGCGGGGGTGTTCCTCGCGTTCGAGCTGGCGGGCGACGACGATCCAAAGGACGAAACCGCGACTGAGGAGCAGTCGGACGAGCCCTCCGACGACTCCTCCTCTGAGGACACGACCGACGGCGAAGGCTACGCGGTCACCGACAGCGCCACCGGGCTGAGCTACACCGAGCTGGCAGACCCGTGGGAACCCGCGGGGGACAAGGAAGTCGCCGCGTTCCTCAGCGCGCAGGGCCAGTTCCTGCCGACCGCCTCGGACACCTGGGGAGCGTTCGTCTCAGTCGGCGAAGTCGACGCCGACTTGATCGGATACGACGGGACCGACTCGCTGAAGGACTCGGTGAAGGAGCTGGCCAAGGAGATCGAGGCCGGCCACTACACCGACGGCGAAGGGAAACCCCTCGAAGGCTTCGAGCGCGACGTCGACCCCGAATACGGCGACATCGACGTCGACGGAAACGCCGGCATGGGCATGGGTTACCACGTGACCTGGGACGACGACGCGGTCGAGGACACTGGCGAGTACATAGTCATCGGCATCGTCGACATAGGCGAGGACGGCAGGGCCGCCGGCTTCTACGTCGGCATGCCCGACGGGACGCCTGAAGACGAGGTCGACGCCGTCGAAGCGGCCATGGACGGCGCTTACTTCGCTTGAGAGTTCGTAACTTCGTCCCGTTTCCTGCTGCGCGTCCACCAGGCGGCGCCTCGCGGCGTCGTCGGTGCCGCGGCATCCAACACCGGTATGCCGCAGCACCTCCGCCTTGCGAGAAAACTCGAAACGACGACGCTTCGCAAGCCGTCGCCGCCTGGAGGCCGCTCGCAACGGAAGAGGACAAAGTTACGAGCTCTAAGGGCCTGCCCAAAGGCGTCGACCTTCCGCGGGCCTCGCGACAAGTCCCTTGTGCGACTTGGCGTAGTCGGCTGGACACGCGGACGATACCGTACTGTTGTGACCAACTGGAGGCTGGGGCATCATTGAGCCCGTTCGTGCTGCCCCGCCACGGCGAGAACTTCGGCGTCGGAACCCCCGGCAGGGCGTTCGCCTTCGAGACCGCGATCATGAGAGTTGACTGATGACCCACCCCCCGCAACAGCCTCAAGACGGCTGGCAGGAGCAGCAGCCCGGGCAGCCGGTTGACCCGCACCAGGGCGGCCAGCCCGACGCTCCCGCCTACCCGTATCAAGGGCAGTACGGCGGCCAGCCTGTGTACCACCCCGAGGGTTATCCGCAACAGGCGCAGCGGGACTACTACCCGTACCCGCAGTCTTCGGAAGAGCCGCCCACCGATCAGACGCAGGCGCTTCCCGCCGGAGGGATGCCTCCGCAGCACCAGCAGCCGCCCCAGCCCGAGCAGGCCCCCGAGCCGCCGGTGCGTCCGATCCAGCCGATTCAACCGATCCAGCCGTTCCCCCCGGCCCACAACCCGCAGTCGTACCCGGTCTCCGGCCAGCCCTGGACCGGCGCTCCGCCGGCTCAGCAGCCGGTGCAGCCGTTCCCGGCCGCGCCGACGTCGGGAAGCCCGATCTCGGCGCAGCCGTCCTCCGGCGGCGGATACCCGCCCGCGGGCGTGCCGGCCTCGCCGTTCGCCCCCGCGCCCCCGCCTGTCAGCGGGCAGCCGTGGGG
>JBOGDN010000063.1:0-3563 GCA_050742995.1 Stackebrandtia sp.
GGGCAAGGGCGGAGGCCATGACCACCACCGCCGCCGGCGCGGTCCACGCCGCCAGCTCGACGCCGGCGACGGAGACGGTCTCCGGCGGCAGCGGGTGCGGACGCGGCTGTTCGGTCTGCGACCACACGCGAGTCGCGGCGTAGAGGCCGAGGCCGCCGGCGGCCAAGGTCGTCAGGACGGCCGCGGCGAGGTCGCGTTTGGGCTTCACGGGGCGTCTCCCATGGGAAGTTCGCGGCCGGCGAAGCAGGTCGGGGCCCCGGTGTGGCAGGCGGGACCGGTCTGGTCGACCGACAGGAGCACGGCGTCGCCGTCGCAGTCCAAAGCAACTTTGTGGACGTACTGGACGTTCCCGCTGGACTCTCCCTTGACCCAGTGCCGGTTGCGGCTGCGGGAGAAGTAGGTGGCGCGTCTGGTGGCGAGGGTGCGGCGCAGCGCCTCGTCGTCCATCCACGCCAGCATGAGGACTTCGCCGGTGTCGTGCCGCTGCGCGATCGCGACGAAGAGTCCCCGCTCGTCGCGCTTGAGGCGGGCGGCGATGTCGAGGTCGAGAGCGGCCGATGGTCCCACGAGCACTGATTCTCGCCGATCCTCCCCCGCCCGCGCCCGGCGCCCCGTGTCGCACGCACGGAGGGTCGCCGTCTGCTACAGTGAATTCAACGTCCGATGAGTTTCTAAGGGAGAAGTAATGAACCAAGCCGTCGACGTCGAGGGGCTCGACGTCAATCGCGGAGGACGACAGGTGCTGCGCGGCGTCACCTGCCAGATCCCGACCGGACAGGTCACCGGTCTGCTCGGACCGTCCGGCAGCGGAAAGACCACCTTGATCCGGGCAATCGTCGGCGTGCAGAAGATCGCCGGCGGCGCCGTGCGGGTGATGGGACTGCCCGCCGGGCACCGCCGACTGCGACACAACGTCGGCTACCTCACGCAGAGTCCCTCCGTCTACTCAGATCTGACCGTGCGCGCGAACGTGCGCTACTTCGGCGCGCTGTCCGGCGCCAAGACCGCCGACGCCGACGCGGCCATCGCCGACGTCGGTCTCGCCGACGCCGCCGGCCAGCTGGTCGGCAGCCTCTCCGGCGGCCAACACGCCCGGGCCAGCCTCGCCTGCGCCCTCGTCTGCCATCCCGACCTGCTGATCCTCGACGAGCCGACCGTCGGCCAGGACCCGCTGCTGCGCCAGGAACTGTGGGAACACTTCCACCGGCTTGCCGACAGCGGCGTGACGCTGCTGGTCTCCAGCCACGTCATGGACGAGGCCACGCGCTGCGACCGGCTGCTGCTGATCCGAGACGGCCGCCTAGTCGCCGACGACACGCCGACCGCGCTTCGCGAGTCCACCGGCGAAGCCGATCTGGAGCAGGCCTTCATACACATCGTTCGGGAAATGGAAATGGAAGGGGCCCGCTGATGTCCGTTCGCCTCACTCTGCTCACCGCGCTCCGAGTCCTGCGCCAGATCGCCAACGACCGCCGCACCGTCGCCCTGCTCCTGCTCGTCCCGACGCTGCTGCTCGCCCTGCTGCGCTATGTCATGAACGACGCGCCGCAGGTGTTCAACGCCGTCGGGCTGAGCATGCTCGGCGTGTTCCCGTTCGTGACCATGTTCCTGGTGACCAGCGTGGCCATGCTGCGCGAACGCACCAGCGGAACCCTCGAGCGCATCCTCACCACGCCGATCCACAAGTTCGACCTCATCGGAGGCTACGCGCTTGCCTTCGCCGTGGCCGCCGTGCTGCAAAGCGTCATCGCCACCGGGACCGCCTACTGGCTGCTCGATCTGGAGACACAGGGGTCGACGGGGCTGGTCGTGCTCATCGCCGCGGCCAACGCGCTGCTCGGCGTCGCCATCGGGCTGCTCGTGTCCGCCTTCGCCAACAGCGAGTTCCAGGCCGTTCAGTTCATGCCCGCGGTCGTGCTCCCCCAATTCCTGCTGTGCGGGCTGATCTGGCCCCGCGGCGAGATGATCGGCTGGCTGCAAGGGGTCTCCGACTTCATGCCCTTGACTTACGCCGTGGACGGGCTCGCGGAGGTGGGCGCGAACGCCGACCCGACCGAAGCCATGTGGCAGGATTTGTCGATTGTGCTCGCTGTGGCTGTTGCCGCGCTCGTGGTGGGTTCGGCGACCTTGCGACGACGCACTGGCTAGTGTCGCACCGTGGAGACCAGACGCAGCGGCCGCCGCCCCGGCAGCCCGGACACCCGTGCAGAAATCCTCGCCGCCGCACGTGAGGCCTTCGCCGCTCACGGCTTCGTGCGCAGTTCGATTCGGCGCATCGCCGCCGACGCGGGCGTCGACCCTGCTCTGGTCCACCACTACTTCGGCACCAAGAAGAAACTGTTCCTGGCCGCCATCGAGGCGCCCTTCGACCCGACCGAGATCATCGAGCCCATCGTCGCCGGCGGGATCGACGGGCTCGGAGAGCGCCTCGTCAGGACCTTCGTAACCGTCTGGGACGGCCCCATCGGCACTCGCGCGGTGGCGTTCATACGATCGGCGATCAGCGACCCCGAGGTCGCGCCCCTTGTGGAAGAGTTCATCATGACGCAGATCATCGGAAGCGCACTCGCCGAAACCGCCATCGGACTCGATCACCTCGAACGACGCGGCAGCCTCGTGGCCTCGCAGCTGATGGGGATGGCGTTGGCGCGCTACATCCTGAAGCTGCCGCCGCTGGTCGGGCTGCCCCCCGAGGACATGGCCAAGCTCTACGGCCCCACGATCCAGCGGTACATCACCTTGGACATCGAGGGGCTGGGGCTGTCCGTCGACCGCTGAGCCTCGCGGCACAATCTAGACATGGACATTGCCGAGCTGTTCGCCGACGCCGCGGAGATCGACCCCGCCCGCCCGTTCATAACCTTCTACGACGACGCCTCGGGCGAACGCACCGAGCTGTCGTACCTCACGCTCGACAACTGGGTGTCCAAGACGGCCAATCTGCTCGTCGACGACGCCGGCCTTGGTCCGGGCGACGTCGCCGGAGTCGACATGCCCGGGCACTGGCTGACGGCCGCGGTCATGCTGGGGTGCTGGCGCGCGGGACTGGCGATCGCGCACGAGCCGTCGTCGACGGACGTGTGGTTCGCCTCCGAAGAGCGCCTCGACGCCGCGGGCGGCGACGAGGTGTACGCCGTGGCGGTGGCGCCGATGGCCGTCGGCCTGCGCGACGAGGCGGCCAAGGCCGCCGTCGCCGACGGGAAGGTCTCCGACTATCTGGTCGAGGTGCGCGCCCACGGCGACGGCTTCACGCCGCCCGAGCCGATCTCGGTGGACGACCCGGCGCTTGTCGACATGCCCCGCGGGGCGCCGAACCTGTCGCGGCGGCAGGTCGTCGCCGCCGCGCATCGTCGCGCCGAGGAGCTGGGCGCGACCGACGGCGAGCGGCTCCTGATCGCCGGAGACGTGATTCCCCCGCTCGACTGGCTGCTCGCGCCGCTGGCGGTCAAGGGCTCGGTGGTGCTGTGCCGCAACAGCGATCCGGACAAGCTGCCCGCGCGCGCCGAGCGGGAACGGGCGCGCATCGCGCGATCGTGACGGCGCCCCGACGTACGACGCCGTGG
>JBOGDN010000064.1:0-1639 GCA_050742995.1 Stackebrandtia sp.
GAGTCGGCGCGTATCGCGATGACTCGGCACATCAAGCGCGGCGGCAAGGTGTGGATCTACAAGGGCGACGGCGCCGAGGCGGCCCAGCCGCAGGAGCAGGTGCAGCGTCGCCGCGAAGGCGGAGGACGCGGCGGCGACCGTCGCGGCCGGGTGCGTTCCGGCGCCTCGGGAACGACCGCCACCGGTACTGAAGCAGGTCGCGCCGCCAGCGGCGCGCGCAACCCGGGTAAGGAGGGCTGAGCCGAATGCTTATGCCACGCAAGCCCCCCAAGGGCTTTCGCAAGCCGCACCACCCGAAGCGTCGGGGGAGGGCCAAGGGCGGCACGCGAGTGTCGTTCGGCGAGTTCGGCATTCAGGCGACCGAGCACGCCTACGTCACCAACCGGCAGATCGAGTCGGCGCGTATCGCGATGACTCGGCACATCAAGCGCGGCGGCAAGGTGTGGATCAACATCTTCCCCGACCAGGCGCTGACCAAGAAGCCGGCCGAAGTCCGCATGGGCTCCGGCAAGGGTTCGCCGGAATGGTGGGTCGCCAACGTCAAGCCGGGCCGGGTCATGTTCGAGCTGTCGTTCCCCAACGAGAAGACCGCGCGGGAAGCGATGCGCCGCGCCATCCACAAGCTCCCGATGAAATGCCGCATCGTGACGCGAGAAGTTGGTGACTCCTGATGGCCGGTGGAATATCGCCCGTCGAACTGCGCGAGCTGCAAGACAACGAGCTGCGCACGCGACTGCGGGAGAGCAAGGAAGAACTGTTCAACCTCCGGGTGCAGTCGGCGACCGGACAGCTTGACAACAACCGGCGGCTGCAGACCGTCCGTCGCGACATCGCCAGGATCTACACGATCATGCGCGAGCGCGAGCTGGGTCTGTCGTCCGCGCCTTCGGAGGTGACCTCGTAAATGAGCACAGAGCAGCGCACGAGCGCCCGCAAGGTCCGCGAGGGCCTGGTGGTCAGCGACAAGATGGACAAGACCGCGGTCGTCGAAGTCGAGGACCGGGTGAAACACGCGCTTTACGGCAAGGTCATGCGCCGCACCAAGAAGTACAAGGCGCACGACGAGAACAACGAATGCGGCATCGGCGACCGGGTCTCCATCATGGAGACACGCCCGCTGTCGGCGACCAAGCGCTGGCGGATCGTCGAGATCCTCGAAAAGGCGAAGTAAGGAGATCGCGACGTGATTCAGCAAGAGTCGCGGCTGCGGGTCGCCGACAACACCGGGGCGCGCGAAGTGCTGTGCATCCGAGTTCTCGGCGGCTCCGGCCGACGTTACGCAGGCATCGGCGACCAGTTCGTGGCCACCGTCAAGGAGGCCATCCCCGGCGCCGGAGTCAAAAAGGGCGACGTGGTGAAGGCCGTCGTGGTGCGTCAGGCCAAAGAGCGCCGGCGTCCGGACGGTTCGTACATCAAGTTCGACGAGAACGCCGCCGTTCTGCTCAAGGACGACGGCGAGCCGCGTGGGACGCGCATCTTCGGTCCGGTCGGCCGCGAGCTGCGGGACAAGAAGTACATGAAGATCATCTCCCTCGCGCCGGAGGTGTTGTAGAGACATGAAGATCAAGAAGGGCGACACCGTGTTGGTGATCGCCGGTAAGGACAAGGGCGCCAAGGGCAAGGTCATCCAGGCCTACCC
>JBOGDN010000065.1:0-3183 GCA_050742995.1 Stackebrandtia sp.
GTAGTCGCGCTTCTTCACGATGTACGGCCCGTGCGGCCCAAGCCCGGCGCGGATCTCCTCGCCGTCGGCGTCGACGCCGACCAGGCGCGGCAGCGTCAGCAGCTTCACCGCGTCGGCGAGGGTGATCTCGGACAGCTTCATGCCCGAAAGCAGCGAGGAGGACTTCTCGCCGGTGGTCACGTAGGGCCCGTAACGGCCCGACTTGGCGCTGACCGTCTTGCCTGTCTCGGGGTGCTCGCCCAGCTCCCGCTCGCCCGAGCCGATCTCGTAGAGCTCGGCGGCCTTGGCCTGCGTCAGCTCGTCGGGCGCCATCGACTCCGGGATCGACACCCGCTCGCCCGCCTCGCCGGGCTCGGCGTCGCGGGCGAAACGCTCAAGATAGGGGCCGTACCGGCCCACCCGGACCACGACCTTGCGGCCCTCGGCGTCGGCGAACAGCGGAATCGAATTGACGCCGCGGGCGTCGATGCGGTCGAGCTCCTCGGAGACGAGCCGCTTCAGGCCGCCGAGCGCCGCCACCGAGCCGTCGGCGCCCTCCCCGCCGAAGTAGAAGCTGCGCAGGAACTGCAGCGACTCGGCGTCGCCGGCGGCGATGTCGTCCAGCTCGCTTTCCATGCCGGCGGTGAAGTCGTAGTCCACAAGCCGGGGAAAATGCTTCTCCATCAACCCGACCACCGAAAACGCCAGAAAGGCCGGTATCAGGGCCTGACCGCGCTTGAAAACATAGCCGCGGTCCTGAATGGTCTGCATGATAGAGGCATATGTGGACGGACGTCCGATTCCCCGCTCCTCCAACGCCTTCACCAGGGACGCCTCGGTGTAGCGCGCCGGCGGCTGGGTGCGGTGGCCGGACGGCTCCAGGCTCGTCGCGGTGAGATCCTGGCCGACGACCAGCTGCGGGAGCCGGCGCTCGGCGTCGTCGGCCTCGCCGTCCTCGCGCGACTCCACGTACGCCTTCAGGAAGCCGGGGTCGGTGATGGTCTTGCCGGAGGCGGCGAACTCGCACTCCTCGGCGGAGGTCGTGACGGCCTTGACGCGCACGGACGTGGAGTTGCCGACCGCGTCGGTCATCTGGGAGGCGATGGTGCGCCTCCAGATCAGCTCGTACAGCCGCTGGTCCTCAAGGGGCAGCTCCCGCTCCAGCGACTTCGGGGTCCGGAAGTTGTCGCCTGCGGGGCGAATCGCCTCGTGGGCCTCCTGGGCGTTCTTGACCTTGCGGGCGTAGCGACGCGGCTCGGCGGGCACGTACCGCTCGCCGTACAACTGTGCCGCCTGCCGGCGCGCGGCGGTCAGCGCCGTGTCCGACAGGTTCGTCGAGTCGGTGCGCATATAGGTGATGTAGCCGTTTTCGTAAAGCCGCTGCGCGATCCGCATCGTCTGCGCGCTGGACTGCCGCAGCTTGCGCGAGGCCTCCTGCTGCAGCGTCGAGGTCATGAACGGCGGATACGGACGGCGCCGGTACGGCTTGTTGTCGACCTTGCTCACCGAGTACGGCACGCCGGTCAGGCGGGCGGCGAGCCCGCGCGCCCCGGCCTCGTCCAGGTGCACCACGGTCGAGGCGGCGCGTCCGGTCTCGGGGTCGAAGTCCTTGCCCGAGGCCACGCGGTCGCCGTCGAGGCCGACCAGGGTCGCGCCGAACTTTTCGTCCGCGTCGGTGCGCAGATTCGCCAGCACGTCCCAGTAGTCGGCGGTCACGAACTTCATGCGGGCCCGTTCCCGCTCCACCACGATGCGGGTGGCCACCGACTGGACGCGCCCGGCCGAAAGCCGCGGCATGACCTTCTTCCACAGCACCGGCGAGACTTCGTAGCCGTACAGCCGGTCCAGGATGCGTCGCGCCTCCTGGGCGTCCACGAGCGAGCGCTTGATGTCGCGGGGGTTGGCGACGGCCTGGGCGATGGCCGCCGGGGTGATCTCGTGGAACACCATGCGCTTCACCGGCACCTTGGGCTTCAGCGTTTCCAGCAGGTGCCAGGCGATCGCCTCGCCTTCGCGGTCTTCATCTGTGGCAAGCAGCAGTTCGTCGACTTCGGACAGCGTCTGTTTGAGCGTCTTGACGTGCGCCTTGCGGTCGGGGTTGACGATGTAGAGCGGCCTGAAGTCGTTGTCGACGTCGACCCCAAGACGCGCCCACTGCTCCTTGAAGTACTGCGCGGGGATCTCTTTGGCGTTGCGCGGCAAGTCCCGGATGTGCCCCAGGCTGGAGTCGACGACGTAGGCGTCGCCAAGGTAGCCGGCGATGGTCCTTGCCTTTGCCGGCGACTCGACTATGACCAAGTGCTTGGTGGATGCCACTGCTGTTTGTCCCACTCGTGTTCTTCGACGGCTTACGGGCAGTTCGATCGCTTAGCTTGCGGACCAGTTGTTAAACGTAACGTCCGTCAGCGTCGGCAGGTTGCGCACCCTGATTTCCCACGCACGCGTCCCCAACGGCCGCAGGCCGCTGTACGGCCCTTCCCCCCACAGGGTCGGGCAGACAAGAGCCCCCGACTCGCCACATGATCGGGCAGACGAGTGCGCGGCACCACGGCACTGTACAACGCTCGCCGCCGCCCCACAAAATTCCAGGTTCCGCCCTGACCTGCCTCACTGGCATTCGGGCGTCGCCGCGAAGGCGTCCTGCAGCTCCTCGGACGTCAGTTCCGCCACCTGCGGTATCTGCGCGTATTCGACGGCGAGATCGTCCATGACCTGCTGGACGTCGTCGTAGAAGTCGTCTTTGGACGCGTCGAGCGCCTCGAGCTCGTCGTGGGCGCCTCGGTAGGCGTCGCGGGTGGCTTCCAGGGAATCGGCGAAGCGCTGCGCGATCACGTCGCCGTCGGCGATGTCGGGCGTGCCGGCCTCGGCCACCTTCGCGCGTGCGGTCTCGCTCGCCTGCGCCGCGCCCGACAGCAGGTTCAGCAGCTCTTGCTGCGCGTCCGGCTGCGGGGTTTCCGCGTCCATGGCCGCGCCGGCGTCGGCGGTGAGCGTGTCGATTTCCGCCATCCACGGGTCGAGGGCCGTGCACACGTCGGCGGCCCACTCCTGCGCGGTCGGGTCGGCTGAGCAGCCCGCCGACGCGAGCCCCAGCGTCGTCGTCAAGACCGCGGCGAGCAGCCGTCGAAGAGCAGCAGACATGGCGTTCAGCTTGGCAGCAGCGCGAAACCCGGACGCGTTCGCCTCCCGCAACGCGTTGCGGGGCGC
>JBOGDN010000066.1:0-1670 GCA_050742995.1 Stackebrandtia sp.
GGGCAAAGGTGGGGACAGCTCCCCTCCGCCGCGGCGACGCGACGAATCGTCGGTGGGTATCGATTCGCCGGATGGTGAGGAAAGACTGCAGGTGGGGCAGCATCCTTACCATTTTGGCGTCCGCATCACATGGACCTGACTATTGTCGCTGATGCTCGCAAACTCCGCGAACCGGTAGGTTTCAGATGGCGATATCACCCGCGCGGTGGACGTACCCGGTGTTTATGGGGTATGACAGAGACTCCGGAACACGCAACGTGACGCACGGACGCACGGGGGACGCGACAACAGAAGGTGGGACACACAGATGACCGAGCGCAAGAAAGCCTCGGCGTCGCGACCGACAACGCGCAACGGCGGCTTGCCCGAGCCGAGCGATCTCATTCGAAGCGTGCAACGCGCTTTTCGAGTACTCGAGGTCACCGGGTCCGCGAGCGACGGTTTGACGGTCAAGCAGATAGCGCGGCGCTGCGAGATGGCACTGCCCACGACGTACCACATTGTACGCACTCTGACGTGGGAAGACTATCTGATTCGCGGCGAAGGCGGCCGTTACCAGGTGGGACTGGCCGTCTCCGACCGATACTCCGATCTGGTCAAGGCTCTCAGCGGCCCGTCCACCGTCGACGAGGTGCTGCGTCGCATCGTCGGCGACACCGGGTACAGCCACTTCGTCGGAAAGATCGTCGACGGCAGGGCCGCGGTGACCACGCTCAGCGAAGGCGTGCGCTCGCCCCACGTGGAGGAGTTGATCATCGGCTTCGACGACGGCGCCCACGCGCACGCCCTCGGCAAGGCGCTGCTGTCGACGATGAGCGCGGACGAGCGGCACGATTACCTCAAAGACGCCGGCATGCGCCGCTACACCGACGCCACCATGACCGACCCGCGCGAGCTGGACTACGACCTGGCCTCGCGGGCCAGGCAAGGCGTGTACACCGAGATCGGCCAGTTCTACAAGGGCGTGGGCTGCGCGGGCACCGTGGTGTGCGACGACCCGGACCCGAGCTGCCGCACCGTCATCGCCTGCACCATGCCCTTGCAGGACCTGCGGCTGTACGGCGCCCGCGTCAAGCGCCGGCTGCGCCGGGCCGCCGACGAGATGGCTCCGCTGCTGGGGTAACGGGCGACGCACCGCCGGCACGACCAGGTTCACGATCCAGCCGACGGCGCCCATGACGAGCCCGGCCGTCAACGCGGCCAACAGCGTGTGCACCAGGAACTCGGACAGCGCCAATATGAGGGCGAACATCACGCAGTGCGCCGCGATCGACAGCACGCCGAGCGAGAACACGTAGAACGTGCAGCCCATCGACTTCACCGCGAACCGCAGCGCCCAGCTGACCACGAAAAGCCCCGCGCCCGTGGCCACGACGGCGGCCGTCGCGCCCAGCCAGCCGTAGTCGATCAGGTCGAAACCCTCGATGAAGATCACCGACATCGCCAAGGCGATCGTGTAGAGCACCCAGCCCGCCAGCCAGGAAGCCGCTCTAAGGCGGCCGCTGCGGCTTTTCGGACGTCTGTCGCGACGCCGCCGTGGCGGCGGCGGTTCGGAGTGCGTCTGCGGCGGCGCGCTTTGCCGTCGCGGCGCGGGCGGCGAGTACGCCGTCTGAAGCTGCCGCTGGCGTTCGGACTCGCGTCTGGCGGCCAGCGCCCGCGCCGTCTCGTGC
>JBOGDN010000067.1:0-3984 GCA_050742995.1 Stackebrandtia sp.
ACAGCGCCGCGCCGCTGCGCTTGGCCAGCGACTCCAGGTCGAAGACCTGAAGCACCTCGCGGGCCCGCGCGCGAGCCTCGGCTCGGTTCAGCCCGTAGAAGCGCCCTTGCTGCGCCAGCTCGTCGAAGACTCGCTGGGCGTGGCCGGCGCTGTTGCCCTGCCCGATGTAGCCGATGCGGCGACGCACCCCGGCTGGGTCGGCGAGCACGTCGCATCCGGCGACTCGGGCGGCGCCGCGGGGGGGCCGCAGCAGCGTGGTGAGCATTCGCAGGGTGGTGGACTTCCCGGCGCCGTTGGGGCCCAGGAATGCCACCAGCTCGCCTTTGTCGACGTCAATGTCGACGCCGCGCACCGCCTCGACCTTCTCCTTCTTGACCTGGAACGTTCGCGCCAGGCCGCGGGTGTGTATCAAGACCGCTCCCTTCACTCAAGTTTGAGTGCCCGAGCTTAACCACTCAAACTTGAGTTGACAAATCTTTTTTCACGTGCGCCAAGCGCCGCCCGGCTATCGTGCGGTCATGCGTATGCGCAGCGGCATGGCGCCGGCCGTGATCCTGACGCTGGCCCTCGGGGGCTGCCTGGATCCCGAATCCGGCGAGCTGACCGAGGAGAGCGAAGAGCCGGCGGCGTCGGTTCCGGCGGACGCCGGAATCGCGTCTGTGAGCGTCGGCGAGACGCTCCGGGTGGAGTTCGGCTGGATCAACAGCTCGATCGGGGACTCCTGGCACCTCGTCGGCGCCCCGGACCCGTCAGTGCTGACCGAGGTGGGCGCCGAGTACACCGACCATCCCGACTGCGAGGAGGGCGCCAGCGGCTGCGACAGCGGCCTGGCCTGGGATTTCGAGACGGTGGCCGCCGGCACGACGACCGTGGAATTCCAGTACTGCTACCGCTCCGCCCCAGACGACTGCGTCGGCGCCGGACTCGACGAGAACGGCGAACCCGCCGAACCGCCGCCGCCGGAGGTGCTGACGGTCGAAGTGACGGACTGACGCCCCGCCGCCTCGACAGATATCCTGCTAAACGTTATAGCTTCGTGTCCGTTATATTGGCCTCATGACAACACCCATGAGAGAACCAACGTTCTTGATTCTCACCGCGCTGGCGCGAGAACCCCTGCACGGCTACGGAATCATCACCGAGGTCGCCGAACTCTCCGGAGGCCGACTCACCCTGCGGCCGGGCACGCTGTACGGCGCGCTCGACCGCCTCGTCGACGACGGTCTCATCGAAGCCGACCGCGAAGAAGTCGTCGACGGACGGCTCCGCCGCTACTACAAGATCACCGACGACGGCGCCGCCGAGCTGAGCGAGGTCGCCGAGCAGATGCGCCGCAACGCCGAAGCCGCCGCCGAGCGGCTGCGCGCTCGCGCTCCCGGCCGGATCGTCGGAAACCCCATCACGTCCCACCGACTGGCAGGAGCCTGACATGACCGACAAGCTCGCCGGCCGCTATGAGCGGCTGCTTCGCCTCTATCCCAAGGAGTACAGGGAAGCGCGCGGCAGCGAGATGCTGAGCACCTATCTGGACTCCGCGCCGCACGGCCGCGCCCGGCCGACGTTCGCCGACGCCGCCGACGTGATGCGCGGGGCGGGGCGGCGGTGGCTGCTGAACACGCAGGCCGGCGATCTGCCCGCCGGACTACGGCTGGCGGGCGTCCTGTCGCTTGCGGCCGCGGCGGGGCTGGCGGCGTTCTGGCTGTTCAAGGTCGAATTCGCGCCGATACCGTCGAGGTACATCATCCAGGACCGGATGGGGCCGGTCCAGTCTCCGGGCGGCGTCGCATGGTCGCTGTGGATCCTCGCGGCTCTGGGGGCGGCGATCCTGCCGCGCAGAGCGTTCCTGGCGACGATCGCGGTCGCGACCGCCGCGACCGTCGCCGCGATACCCGTCTCGCAGGCGGCGGCGTTCCAGCCTCCGGCGGTGTACATCGTCGTGCCGCAAGTCGCGCTCGGCATGGCGGCGATCGCGTTCCCGGCACGGTCGACGCTGCTCGCCCGCCTGCTGCCGATCTCGACGGCCGCGGTTGTGGCCGCGGCTGTCGCCGCGTCGCCGTCGTGGCGACAGCCGGCCGCCTACCTGTACAGCGAAGCACTCGAACGTCCCTGGGCGGTGGTGCAATCCGTGGCGCTCGCACTGACGGTTCTCGTCGTCGGCTTCGCAATCGCCGATGCGGCGTTTCGGCGCAGCGCTCGGGGCCTGTGGGCGGGCGGAATTCTGCTGTGCCCGGTTCTGCTCCTGGCGTTTCCGCAGCTGGAGCCTGCGGCGACCACCGGATCGAACCCGTTCGGCGGCTACTTGATCGACGTGGCCATGCTTGCCGGAGTCACGGCGGCCGCGTCGATCGGGGTGCTGCTCACGGCGGTGGTGTTGCGAGACCGGACAAAGTGATTCGCTTCCGTCGCACGGCCCCGAGCTGCGGCTAGGGGCCGTGTTTGGCGTCGGGGTGCGTCGGCGAGGGCTTGGCCTTTCCCGGCGTGCCGAAGGCGGTCGGCGACTCCCCCGCCATCACGTACGCGCCGGCTTCGAGGCGCTCGACGAGCCCTTCGGTCCATTTCAGGCCGTGGTCGGCGCTGTCGTGCCAGAAGCGGAACAGTTCGGGCACGTGGCCCGCGCCCTCGGCCTCCCACTGACACGCCGCGTCTTCGGAGATATGCGGCGCGATCTCCTCGCGATCCCGCCGCAGCGCGTCGGCCCGCTCCCGCAGCAGCGAGACGGCCTCCTGCCGAGGCAGCGCGGTCAGGAAAGCCAGCCCAGAGGCGACCATGTCGGGCCGCGGCTCTGGACGCCGCAGGGCCTCCCGCAGCAGGTGCAGGAACTCCTCGTTTCCCTCGTCGGTGATCGTGTAGTCCACACGCCACGGCGACGTCTCCATCTCGTGGGCGACGAGCAGTCCCTTCTTGGCCATCTGCCGCAGCGCGTGGTAGATCGAGCCCCATTTGACGTTCGCCCACTCGTGAGCGCCCCACGTGTACAGCTCGTTGTGGATCAGGTAGCCGTGCGCGCTGCCGAAGATCCGCACCACGCCCAGCGCCAGCAAACGTGTGGCCGACATAGCCGCCTTTCGTTTTTCTCGTCTGAAGCCGAGGTTATTGCGCCGCGGCTCAAACGACCCGCAGGAACCCCTGCTGAATCAGCTGACGCAGGACGGGGTCGAAGGATTCCGCAAGCAGCTCTTGCGACGCGCCGTGCGCCTCGGCCAGCAGGCGCAGCTGGGTGCGCACGTCCACGGCCCCGGCGCATCCGCCGACGAACGCCGCAAGCAGCGGGTCGATCTCCTCGACGCGACGCGCCCCGGACGCGGCGACCAGGAGCTGACTGTCCACCTCCCAGCCTTCGTCGCCGAGGTCGGCTTCCTGACGCAGCCGCACGCCGTCGGCCAGTCGCAGCCGCGCGTCAAGCAGGTCGTCGGGTTTCAGGTTCGCCAGCGCGTCGCCGACGGCGAACCACTCGGCGACGCGCTCGCCGAACGGCGGCTCCACCTGGTGCCGCAGGTCTTCGCAGGTCACCTCGGCGTCGCGCGAATCGACGCGACGCGCGGACACGATGCCGAAGCCGATCGCCTCGACGTCGTTGGCGTCGAACCAGTCCAGCCAGTCGGCGGCGCTTTGCGGGTCGCCGGTTTCGGAGGCGTCGCGCTGCCAGTGCCGCACGTAGTCGAGCGGGTCGACGGCGTCGCGCTGGATCGCCCACACGTCGCAGCCGGCGCCGTCGAACCAGTCGGCCACGCGTTCGGTCCAGTCCCGACCCTTGACGTGAGGCCAGTTGGCCAGGAACTGCAAGACTCCGCCGGGTGCGAGCACGTCGGGCGCGGCCGCGGCCAGCTCGGCGCAGAAGCCGTCGGCGACGCGTCCGGAGTCGCGATAGGTGTAGGAGGCGCCTCCGTCGCCGATCACGAACGGCGGGTTGCACACCACCAGGTCGAAGCGCCGCCCGGCGACGGGGGCGAGCATGTCGCCTTCCAGCAGCTCCCAGTCCAGCCC
>JBOGDN010000068.1:0-4261 GCA_050742995.1 Stackebrandtia sp.
AGCGTCGCCTGAATCAGCGCTGTGGGAGCGACGACGTTGACGTCGAACATGTCCGACAGGTCCCGCAGCGGGAAGTCGGCCACCCGCGGCAGGGGAGTAGGCCCCAGACTGCCGGCGTTGTTGACCAGCAGGTCGAGACCGCCCAGCCGCGCGACCTCGGCGGCGAGCCGGGCGCGATGCTCCGGGTCGGCGACGTCTCCGGCCAGGTGTTGCGCGCCGAGGGCGTCGGCGACTTCGGAAAGCGAGTCGGCGCCGCGCGCGGTCAGCAGCAGCGTCCAGCCGCGGTCGGCCAAGACGGTCGCCAGAGCTTTGCCGAGACCCTTCGAAGCGCCGGTGATCAATGCGATGCGTTTACGTGTATTCGTCATAGGACCGACGCTATGGAGCATCCGACGCTTCGCCATCGGACCGCGGACGCAGCCGAGGCCGACAATTGGTCCTAGGACCATCGGCGTGGCCGCGCCGGATCTCCGGGATTTCCCGCCGTCGATCCAGGAATGGAGTCGGGGGCGGCACGTGTTGATCAAAGACATTAAGAGCATTTGACTAATCAGGAAGATGCGAGACGGTGTTGAATCCACAGGAGTTGTACGAAGTCGAACCCGACGTCCCAGATGTGACCGGATCGGTGCTGCTGTACGAGTTCAGCGGTTTCATGGACTCCGGTTCAGCCGGTTCTCTCGTCGCCGACCACTTGTTGACGCAATTCGACGGCCGCGTGGTGGCGCGCTTCGACGTCGACCAGCTGGTGGACTACCGGTCGCGCCGCCCGACCATGACGTTCGCCTCCGACCACTGGGAGCACTACGAGGCGCCGCGCATCGAGGTGCACCTGATGCGCGACGCCGCCGGAACGCCGTTCCTGCTGCTGCGCGGTCCGGAGCCGGACGCCCAGTGGGAGCGGTTCATCGCCGCCGTGGGCGCATTGGTCGACCGGTGGGGCGTGCGGATGACGCTCGGCTTCCACGGGATCCCGGTGGGAGCGCCGCACACCCGGCCGCTGGGCATGACCGCCCACGCCACGCGTCTGGAGCTGCTTGGCGACGCGCGCTCGAGCACCGGCAGGATTCAGGTGCCCGGCAACGTCTCCGCGCTGCTGCAGCTGCGGTTCGGCGAGGAAGGCCGCGACGCGGCCGGTCTGGCGGTGCACGTGCCGCACTACCTGTCTCAGATGACCTACCCGGCGGGGGCGATCCGGCTGCTTGAGTCGATTCAGGAGTTGACGGGTCTGCGGATCCCCGGAGAATCGCTGCGCGACGCCTCCAAGGAGGTCGAGGAGAGCATCGCCGCCCAGGTGCGCGACTCCGATCAGGTGGCCGAGGTGGTCAAGGCCCTTGAGCGCCAGTACGACATCTTCGAAGACGCCGAGGGCCGCCAAGAGCTGCCCGTCGACCCGGACGTGGAAATGCCGACCGCCGAGGAGCTGGGCGCGCAGTTCGAGAGGTTCCTCGCCGAACAAAGCGGCGACCAATAGGGCCTTACACGCCTTCGCTTCGATCCGGCGAACGCCGAAGCCCCGATAGGCTGGCCGACGTGGAAGCACCGTCCGAATCCGACGCCGACGAGGTGCTGCGCGCCGTAAGCGCCGCGGTCTTGGCGGTGACCCGGCACCTGTCGGTGGCAGAGGTGCTGACCGTGATCGTCGGTTCGGCGCGACAGCTGCTCGGTGCCGAATACGCCGCCCTGGGCATCCCCGACGAGGCCGGCGGCTTCGCCGAGTTCATCACCGACGGGATCAGCGAACGCCAGCGCGAGGTGATCGGGCCGCTGCCGCGCCAGCACGGCATGCTCGCCGCGCTGCTGCACGACGGGGAGACCATCCGGGTGCGCGACATCCGTGCCGACGCCCGCTTCGGCTACTTCCCGAGCGGACATCCGGCCATGACCGACTTCCTCGGCATGCCGATCCGCGACGGCGACGAGATCATCGGGATCCTGTTCCTGGCCGACAAGGCCGGCGGGTTCGCCGAACGCGACGAGCAGCTGCTCGACCTGTTCGCGTCCCACGCGGCCATCGCCATCGCCAACGCCCGGCTGCACGAGCGCGGCCGCGAGCTGACGCTGATCGAAGAGCGCAACCGGCTGGCCCGCGAGCTGCACGACGCCGTGTCTCAGAAGCTGTTCTCGCTGCGGCTGAGCGCGCGCACGGCCACGCGGCTGATGGACGCCGACGCTCAGGCCGCGCGCGCCGAGCTGACACGGGTCGAGACGCTGGCCGCCGAGGCGGTCGCCGAGCTGCGCGCGGTGATCGTGGAGCTGCGTCCGGCCGATCTGAGCGCCCACGGCCTGGTCGAGACGGTGCGCAAACACCTGGACCTGGTGCGGCGGGCGTACGCGATCGACGCCTCGCTCGACGCCGACGCCGACGGCGAGTTCGATCTCGACGACGACGCCGAGGTCGACGTGCTGCGCATGATCCAGGAGGCCGTGCACAACGCGGTGCGTCACTCCGAAGCCGACCGGATCGACGTGCGGCTGCGCGCGGGCGCGCGCGTCGTGGCCGAAGTCAGCGACGACGGAATCGGCTTCGACCCCGACCACGCCGCGCTGCACGGCCTGGGTCTCGCGTCGATGCGCGAACGCGCCGAGACGCTGGGAGGCTGCCTCGAAGTGCTCACACGTCCGGGCAGGGGCACGACCGTCCGTTTGGAGATGCCCTGTGGCTGAACAGATTCGCGTCCTGCTGACCGACGACCACCCGGTCGTGCGGCAGGGCCTGAAGACCTTTCTGGACATCCAGCCCGACATGACGGTCGTCGCCGAGGCCGGCGACGGCGCCGAAGCGCTGCGCCTGATCTCGCAGTTGAAGCCCGACGTGGTCCTGCTCGACTTGAAACTGCCCGACATGCACGGCCACGAGGTGCTGCGCGAACTGGCCCGACGCGGCGCCGAGGCCAAGGTGATCGTGTTGACGTCGGCCGCCGGCGTCGACGAAGTCGCCCCGGCGGTGCGTTCCGGCGCGTCCGGTTTCCTCTACAAAGACGTCGACCCCGACGCGCTCGCGCAGGCGATCCGGACTGTCCACGACGGCCAGATGCTTTTCGCGCCGCAGGCCGCCGCGGCCATGGTCAACGGCCGCGACGACGCGGCGCCGCGGCTGACCGACCGCGAACGCCAGGTGCTGCGTCTGGTGGCCGCCGGGCGCAGCAACCGCGAGATCGCCCGGCAGCTGCTGATCCAGGAGAAGACCGTCAAGACCCACATGTCGAGCCTGATGCGCAAGCTCGGCGTTTCAGACCGCACCCAGGCCGCGGTGTACGCCGTCCATCACGGCCTGTCGGAGGACGCGACGTGAACCAGACGCCGCCTGAGGCGGTGACGCCGGTCGCGCGCGAGATCACGCCGGGTGTCGACGTCGGACGCCGAAGCTAGAATCCTTGTCAATATCAATATGAAGCGGGCGGCGGCGGCACCGCACATGACCACACCGTAGGGAGGCGGGCGTGACCGGTCAGGCACCCGGCGACGCTGTGGGCGTCGTCCCTTGGCGGGTGTGGACGCTGCCGAACTTGGTCACCATGGTGCGCCTGTGCGGCATCCCGTTGTTTTGCTATCTGCTGCTGGTTCCCGGGCACAACATGGCCGCCGTGGTGGTGTTGGCCGCCGGCGGCGGCAGCGACTGGGTCGACGGTTATCTGGCGCGTCGCCTGGGGCAGGAGAGCCGTTTCGGCCGGCTGCTCGACCCGATGGTCGACCGGCTGTACATCCTGGTGGCCGTGGCCGTGCTGACGCTGGTGCACATTCTGCCGTGGATGTTCACCGCGCTGCTGCTGGCGCGCGAGGCGGCCCTGTTCGTGACGGTGATCGTCCTGCGCGCGCACGGCTGGGCGCCGCTTCAGGTGCACTACGTGGGCAAGACGGCGACCTTCATCGTCTTCGTGTCCTTTCCGGTGCTGGTGCTGGCCGGCATGTATGCTCCCGCCGAGACGTGGGCGCGTCCGCTCGGCTGGGCGCTGGCATGGTGGGGCATCGTGTTGTACTGGCTTTCGGCGGCGATGTACATAGGCCAGTCCGCCTCGATGGTGCGGCAGGCGCGTCGGGAGCGGGCGGTCGCCGAATGACCGATCGCTCCCGCGACGACGACGTCGACAAACCGCGATTCGGTCTTCCCGGCGGCGACCTGCTCACCGAGATCTGGAACCACCCGCTCGACTATCCTAGGATCCGCTCCGGCGTCCGAAAGCGCGACAAGAAGAGCCGGGCGGCGACGCTGGTCGTGCTCGTCGTGGCCGGGCTGCTTTTCTCCGCCGCCTACCGGCAC
>JBOGDN010000069.1:0-2501 GCA_050742995.1 Stackebrandtia sp.
CGCCGCCGTCCGATCCTCAGACGCGCTGGTCGCTTGTGGCCACCGCCGACCGGGAGTACTTCGATCTGATGCGGTCCTACAACGGACCCGACGCGCCGAGCCTGCAGTTCCCGGACGAGTGCCCGTCCCGGCGTTTCCCGCTCAATCAGCCGCGTCTGTTCATCGGACGTCGAAGCCGCAGGCGCGGCATCGACCCCGACATCGACCTCTCCGAGCCGCCGGAAGACCCGGGGGTCTCGCACGCGCACGCCATGATCGTCGCCGCCGAGGGCTGGTCGCTTGTGGATGTCGGCTCGTCGAACGGCACGTATCTCAACGGATCCGACGAGCCGGCGCCGATCGACACGCCGGTGCCGCTGAACGTCGGCGACCGCATCTGCCTCGGCGCCTGGACCCGGCTGACCGTCGTCGACGACCAGCGCGACTCAGACGCCGAGGCTGCTTGAGAGCTAGACGCCGCCCGCCTTGGCGAATATGGCGTCGTAGTAGTCCATGTACGCCTGCGTGATCGCGGGGTCGCCGACGCGCACGATCGCCTCGTCGTTGGTCTCCAGCGACGTGCCGGTCAGGTTGTGGGATCCGACGAAGACGACCTGCTGCCACTCGTCGAGGTACTTGGCGTTGACCATGAACAGCTTGTTGTGGCTCTCGTGCAGGTAGCCGACGTTTTCGTCGCGCAGGCCGGACTCCTGCACCCAGTTCATCTTTTCTTCGCTTTCGGTGATCACTTTGACGTCGCAGCCCAGGTCGTCCTGCAGCTCGGCCAGGCGGTCGCGTATCGCCGTGCGGGGACTGGTCCACAGGCTTTGCGCCACGTAGATCTGGTTGTTGCCCTCGCGGCACTCGGTGATGCTGTCGAGCATCCACAGCACGTTGTCGCCCTGGCGCGGATACGCGTATCCGGCGGTGGCCAGGGAGCCGACGGCGGCCTTGTCGTCGTCGGTCCAGGTGACGCCGTCGTGGGTCCAGCTTTGGGCCTCCATCCGGTTCCAGAAGCCCATCATGAAGTCGTACAGCTTGTCGTCGCCGTCGACTTTCAGCATGTTGTTGTACAGCCCGAGCTGGGAGTTCGTCAGGTTCGCCGACGAAGACACCACCGACTTCACGCCGCCGAGTTCGAACAGGTACAGCTTGTTGTGGTTGATGTTGGTGCCAAGACAGCTGCGAGTCGAGCACGACGTCAGCGGGATGTCGCTGGCTTCCAGGATCTTCCACGGTTCGTTCTGGTCGGCTTTGTTGATGCCGTCGAGCACAATCCGCACGTCCACGCCGCGCTCGTAGGCGGCCACCAAGTCCTCGGCGATCTCGGTGCGTGTCCAGGTGAACATGGACACCCGGATGGAGTCGCCCTCGCCGGCCTGCTGCGTCAGCTCCCGCAGCCGGTTCTCAAGGGTCGGATCGACGCCGTCGCCGGCCTGCGACGGGTCGTTGAAGCAGACCTCGTAGGAGCCGTGCACCGCGCAGCCGTCGGCGATCTCGGCGGCGGAGGGTTCTGCCTGGACGGTGATCGTCGGGACGACGATCCCGGCCGTGGTCACGGCGGCGGCAGCGGCGGCGGCCAGCCAGTACTTTCGTCTCATGGGGAGAGTCCTTCCAGGGGGGCAGCAAGCGATTGCACGCCGGGCAGACCCACCCTAGGGATTACATTCCTGTTAACCAATATTTCAATCTATAACTCTTCCATGAGAAAGGCCGCTCAACCGACGTCGTCGTGAGCGGACCCCGAGGCCACGCAGAACTCGTTGCCCTCGGGGTCGGCCAGGACCGTCCACTCCATGCCGCCGGGCGCGTCGCGGTCGGCCACGTGCGTCGCGCCGCGCTCCAACAACAGCTCCACGGCGGCGGCGCGTTCCGGCGCGACGACGTCGAAGTGGACCCGGTTTGGCCCGGTCTCGTCCGACTGCTGAAACCCCAGCCCGATCCCGGCCGCCCTGGCGAAGACGAACACCTCGTAATCGGCGACGATCTCCCCCTCCAAGGCCGAAACCCACCAGTCGGCCAGCCGACGCGGGTTCGGGGTGTTAATCGCGATGTTGACGATCTTGAAATCCATGCCCGGCACCCTAACCTCCCCTTGCGACGCCGCGCCCGAAATCCGCTGGCCAGGCGGCTTCGCCTCTGGAACCCTGAGAACCCATGAGCGCGGACGAACTCGAGGCGACGCCGGAACCCGCCGACTCGTCGCGGCCTCTGGTCCGGGAAGTGTTCGGCGGCTTCCTCGACGAGCTTGTCGCGCTCTTGCGGCAGGCCGGCGAGGACGATCTCGCCGTCCAGGCCTGGGACCTGCGGATATTCGCCCCGTGCGAGTGCGAAAGCCCCGAGTGTCACAGCTTCTACACCGCGCAGCCTCCGCAAGGTCGCTGGCGCGAAGGGCATAGAAACGTCGTGGTGGACACCGCGAATTCGATGATCGTCCTCGACGTGGTGCACGAGCGGATCATGCTCGTCGAAGTGCTGCTCATGACCTGACGCGGCACGACGTGGGGCGGCCGACGATCGGC
>JBOGDN010000070.1:0-5266 GCA_050742995.1 Stackebrandtia sp.
CGGCCCGGGTTTGTCAGGCGTCGTCAACGTCTAGCTGCTCCATCGGCACGACGGCGAAGGTGATCCGCTGGTGGTAGGGCAGATACGGGTCGTCGGAATCCTCGTCTCCGTTCTCGTACAGGACGCCGAGCGCACCGCTCCCGCCGATCTCGACGAGGTCGGAATAGCCGGTCGGTCCCCGATAGACCACGAGGCTCTCCTGCCACGAGGCCGCTTCGTCGAGGCTAGTCGACAGCGTGAGGTCCTCGCGCGCGTCGGGGTTGCCCGGCGCGGAGAAAACCAGCCGCCGCTGCGGGTCGGCCTCGGCGGACAGCTTGAACACCGAACCCTGCACCACCGGCGCGACGAGGTCGGGCACGTCCCGGTACGGCCCGTCAAACGATTCGCCGCCGTCGCCGCTGACGGTCGCGGCGCGCGTCCCGGCGCTCGAGCCGTGCTGGTCGCGGGCGTTGAAGTACACCGTGCCGTCGTCGAGTTCGGCCGCGATGCTCTCGTTGGGGTTCACCGTCCCTTCAAGCGGCGTGTCCACGCCGCCGAGACGCCAGGTCTCGCCGCCGTCGTCGCTGTACAGGCAGTGCGCGCCGAAAAGGCGGTCGTCCAGGCAGTCGAGGCCCGATCCGTCCGGCGGCGCTATGGAGTGGTTGCCGGGAACGACGAGGCGACCGGCGTGCGACCCCTGCGACAGCTGAATTCCGTGTCCCGGCCCTCCCACGAAGTGGCGCCAGTTCGACGGCCTGACGTCGGCGGTGATCTCCACGGGATCCGACCAAGTGGTGCCGTTGTCGTCGCTGTGCTGGACGAACGAACGACGCGTCTCCTCGGCGTTCGCGCGCCCGCACCGGATGTCGTCGCCGTCGACGTTGCCGCCGGTGCGGGTGGTGTTGAGGATGATCCGGCCGGTGTCGCGGTCGAGGATCGGCACGGGGTTGCCGAACTTGTCGGTGCCGTCGTTCACGACGACCTGCAGCGGCCCCCAGGTGGCGCCGCCGTCGGTCGACCGCTTGAGCACGAGGTCGACGTTCCCGTTGTCGTCGGGGTCGTCGACCCGGCCCTCCGCGAACGCCAGCAGGGTTCCGTCGGCGGCCTGGAGGATCGCCGGGATGCGGAAGGTGTGGTAGCCGTCGCCGTAGCGCTGGAAGACGGTCGCGTACGCGATCTCGCGCGTCGGCGTGGCGTGCGCGACCGTCCCTTCCGAAGTGCCGACGGCGGTGACGAGGGCGAGGCCGGCGGCCGTAAGACCGGCGGCGCGAAGATTCTGTCGGCGTGTCATTCCAGACATGGCGCCTATTTCCTTTCGGCAGTGCTGCCCGGCGGCGGGGCGGGGCCGCGGGCTGACAATGTCCGCTCGATCGCGGACGCGAAATAGGCCCGGTGCTCGGCGCGTCGGGCCGGGTTGCGCGACGGGACGTTCGGCGCGTCGATCTGCGCGGCGTCCTCGTCCAGGTAGACAGGTGTCGGGGCGTCGAAAAGCGCCCAGCGCGACAGCCTGTCGCGAAGGTCGCCGACGAGGTCGGCGCTTTCGGGATCGTCGATCCGGTTGTCCAGCTCGTGCGGGTCGGCTTCCAGATCGAAAAGGGCGTCGTCGCGGGAGTCCGCGCCCAGCAGCAGCTTGTGCGTGCGCGTGCGCGCCATGGCCACCGCCCCGAAGGTGCGGTTCTCGGCGAACACGCAGTCCCGCGCGGCGGCCGGGTCGGCGAGGTCGAGGCCGGGCAGCGGCGTCGTCGTCTCGGTGCCGGTCGCGCCAAGCACGGTCGGCGCGAGGTCGATCAACGACGCCAGGGTGTGGTTTCGTTCCCCGCGCCGGTTCCCGCCTGCCGCCCCGGCGGGGAACTTCACCGTCAACGGCACCCTCACCAGCGGGTCGTACATGGGTCCGTTCTTCAGCAGCAGGTGATGGAAGCCCAGGTATTCGCCGTGGTCGGAGGTGAAGACGATCAAGGTGTCGTCGTACAGGCCGCGCCGCCGCAGACAGTCGAGCAGGTCGCCAACGTGATAGTCGAGCTGCGTGATCGTCGCGTAGTAGCCGGCCATGACGTCGCGCAAGGCCGGCTCGTCGAGACGGTCGTAGCTGAAATAGCCGTGCTGGTGCCGCACGTCCGCTTCCGGGACCTCGCCGGTCCAGCCCGGCGGCAGGGTCAGCGCCTCGGGGTCGTACAGCTCGTCCCACGGCGCCGGAGGGTCGAAGGGGTGGTGCGGTTTGACGAACGACACGTGCAGCAGCTGGCCGCCGTCGTCGGACCAGTTCTCCAGCTCGCGCAGCGCGTGCCGGCCGATCCAGGTCGTGGAGTGCCAGTCCTCGGGCAGATCCGACCGCGCCGCGCCGTAGGTCCGCCAGTAGGCCTGCGGGGCCGAGGCGCGCAGATGCTCCTCCTGGTCGAGCAGATCGCGTACGGGCGCGAGCCCGGCCTTGCGCAGCTGGCGGTGGTAGTCGTCGTCGTAGCGTCCCGGACCGTGCTGCTCGGCCAGGGTCAGGACGTCGTAGCCGACGTCCAGATAGGTCGGCGTGAAGTGCATCTTCCCGACCGCAGCGGTGCGGTAGCCCGCCCTGCGCAGCGCCTTGGGAAACGTGTCGACGGCCGGAGGCAGCGTGCAGCGGTTGGTCCAGCCGCCGTGCTGGCGCACATACCGGCCGGACAGCAGCGAGTACCGGGAAGGCGTGCATATCGGCAGCGGGCAGAACGCGTCGGTGTAGCGCACGCCGTCGTCGGCCAGCCGGTCCAGGTGCGGCGTCCAGACGTCCGGATGGCCCGAGGCGCCAAGGCAGTCCCAGCGGAACTGGTCGGCCTGGATCACCAGCACGTTGGGCCGCCTTGACGTCCGCGTCGTCATGGCCGCTCCTCGCCGAGGAAGCCGACGCGTTCCAGATCGGCGCGCAGCCCGGCGAGCTGATTGTCGTCTAGAGTCGACAGCGGAAGTCGACACGGTCCGCAGTCGACACCGACCAGTTTCGTCGCCGCCTTGAAGCCCGCGAGCTCGCCCGCGTAGCCGGCCGTCGCGTCGATGACGGCCTGAGCCAGGAACTGACACTTTCGCGCCTCCTCCGCCTCGCCGCGTTCCACGTACCCCAGCATCCGCAGATACAGCGGGGCGGCGAAGTTGTACGCCGAGCCGATGGCGGCGCGGGCGCCGACCCCGATCGCGGCCAGCAGCAGCCTGGCGCTGCCGAAATACATCTCGTACTTGCCCTCGGCCAGCTCAAGGCAGCTCTGGAAGTCGGCCAGGTCGCCGTGGGCGAACTTGATTCCCGCGAACGTGGGGATCCGCTCCCGCGCCTCGACGAGAAAGTCGGCGGCCGGCAGGTTCACTCCGGTGACCGACGGGATGTGGTAGTAGACGAACGGCAGTTCCGGGGCGGCCGTGGTCAGCTCGGCGAAGAAGTCCGCAAGCCCCGCGGCGTCGTCGGGACGGTGGAAGTACGGCGGCACGGCGGAGATCGCCCGCGCCCCGGCGTCCTGGGCGTGCTCGGCCAGCGTGCGCGCTTCGGCCAGGCTGGTGTGTCCTACGTGCGCGATGACGTCCATCCGGCCGGCGGCGACGTCGCACCACCGCTCCAGCAGCGCCATTCGTTCAGACGTGCTCAGGGAAGCCCCCTCGCCCGCCGTGCCGCCGACGTACACCGCCGGACAGTCCCAGGCCGCCACGGCGTCGGCCTGATCGGAAACGGTCGCCAGATCGAGGCTTCCGTCGGGATGAAACGGCGTGAACACCGCGGTGAGAAGGCTCATCGCCGGACCGCAGGAAGAATAGTCCAATGTATGCATAAGTGGCCTTTCGCCGGGCGGGGCGGGGGAGCGAAGGAGGTTCTCAGGCGGCGGCCCGGTCACTCCCGCTTGACGTCGGTCAGGATGAAGTCGTCGCGGCGGCCCACGACGAACCCGCTTATGCCCGCTTCGAGCGCGGTCAGCGACTGCCGGGTGGCGATGCCCACCGCCCAGGCTTCGTCGACGAGGATCTCGTTGATCCGCGCGTACGCGGCGGACTTGTCCTCGTCGCCGATGGCCGTGCGGGTCTCGTCGACCGCTTTGACGTAGTCTTCCGGCACGTTGTCGCTCATCATCACGTTGTCCTTGCTCGGCAGCATCTGCCTGCCGCGCGCGATAAGCGACGGGCTCTGCAGGTTGTTCGGCTGCGCCGCGACGCAGCACTCGAGGTTGCCGGCGAACAGCTCGTCGAGGAACGTGGTCTGCTCCATCGGCTCGATCTCGAGCGCGAATCCGATCTTTTCCAGGTCCGCCTGGATGATCTGCAGGATCTCCATGGCGCCCGGCTCGTCGCCGACTCCGGCGACGGCGCTCGTGGCGCCTCCCGAAGACTTGAGCAGCTTCTCCGCCGCTTCGAGGTCGAAGGCGTGCGACGTCAGGTACGCGTCGTCGAACGCCGGCGACTCCGGCATGAACGCGGTGTAGACGGGCTCGGCCATGTCGAAGCGGACCTGCTCGACGACCCGGTCGCGGTCGACCGCCCGGGCGATCGCCTGGCGCAGCTCCTTGTTGTCGAAGGGCGCCTTGGCGCCGTTCATGAAGAACAGGTCCATGCGCCCCTTGCCTTCGACGAGGGTGAATCGTTCGCGCAGCCGCTCGGCATGACGCAGCGCAAGATAGGTGGCGCCGTCGACGTCGCCGGACTCCAGCGAGGCGACGAGGGACTCCTCGTCGCTGAAGAAGCGGAACTCGACCTTGTCGAGGTGCGGTTTGCCCTCGTCCCAGAATTCGGGGTTCTTGACGAGCGTCAACTTCTGGTCCCGCTTGAAGTCCTCGAGCAGGAACGGTCCGGAGCCGGCGGGTTCGTGCTCGAGGGCCTCGGGAGTGTTCTTGTCGGCCGGCACCAGCGGAAACGCGAACATCCAGTCGAGGACCAGCTCGTCGGGCGTCGGCTCGACGAAGTCGATCCGGACGGTCCGCTCGTCCTCGGCGGTCGCCGAGTCGATGAACGACGACGGCTGCGCGAGCGTGAAGCCCGCTTCCGGGTCGAGGGCGCGTTCCACCCCGACCACGACGTCGTCGGCGGTCACCGGATCTCCGGAGTGGAATGTGTTCTCCCCCAGCGTGATCGTCACCGACAGGTGATCCTCGGCGAACGCCCAGTCCTCGGCCCCGGCGGGAACGGGGGTGTATTCCTCGTCGTACCCGATCAGATACGAGTAGAAAGTGTGAATATGGACGGACGCGTTGGTCAGGTACGGATCGAACTGCATGATCTCGGTGGTGCCGAGCGTCAGCTGGCCGGCGTCGGCCGCGTCGCCCGATCCGCACGCGCCGAGCAGCGG
>JBOGDN010000071.1:0-5648 GCA_050742995.1 Stackebrandtia sp.
GCGAAGGGGACGGCGTCGGCACTGGTCACGACGGCTTCCCTCTCCCGGCGCGGCGGCCGTCGTGAGCGGCGCGCAGCACACGGCGGTCCAGTTTGCCAACGGCGGTCAGCGGCAGTCGCTCGGCGAAGACGATCGAGTGCGGCGCGTGCCAGCGTTCGGCGCGTTCGGCCACGTGGGCGCGCACCTCGTCCGCGGCGGGCGGATCGGCGGGGTCGTCGGGAACGAGGTACGCCACCGGGACTTCGCCCCATTCGGCGTCGGGTTCGCCGAGGACGGCCGCCTGCGCGATCTTGGGATGCGAGACCAGCAGAGACTCGACGTATTCCGGGAAGATCTTCCGGGCGCCGCAGTTGACGACGTTGTCAAGGCGGCCGACGACTTCGAGCCGGCCGTCGGCGGCGAGGCGGCCGGCGTCGTCGGTGCGAAACCATCCATTGGAGAAACTTCTGTCGGTCAGGTCGGGACGGAGTCGGTACCCGCGCGCCAGCATCGGTCCGCGAATCCAGATCCGGTCGTCGCCGTCGACGCTGATCTCGACGTCCGGCAGCGGCCGGCCGTCGTAGACGCATCCTCCGCTGGTCTCCGTCGCCCCGTATGTCGTCACGCGGCGCGCGCGGACGTCGGACGCGCGTCGGCGCAGCGCGTCGGGCAGGCGGCTGCCTCCCAGCAGCAGGGCTTTGACGCCGGCGAACTCGGCGCCGGCGTCCAGCAGCCGATGCAACATGGTCGGCGCCAAAGCGGCGAACTCGTAGTCGCATTCGGACACCGACTTCGGCCGGAAGCGGTCGTGAATGATCGGCTCGCCGCCGGCCTCAAGCGCCCGCAGCAGGATTTGCAGACCCGCGACGTGCCAGGTGGGCAGGCAGCACAGCCACCTGTCGGCCGCCTCGGCGTCCAGGAACTTGATCGACCCGCGGGCCGACGTGCGCATCGCGTCCGCGCTGAGCTCCACGGCTTTGGGAGCGCCGGTGGTCCCCGAGGTGGCGACCACGACGGCCGTCTCCTCGGGGCACGGCGCGGCGTCGCCGAGGGGACACACGTCGCCGGCGACGTCGACGACGGCGTGCGGGCGCAGCGCGCCGAGCACCTCGCGCAGCCGCGCACGCGGCAGTCGGGGGTCGAGGGGCATGACGGCCGGACCGTCGGCGAGCGCGAGGCGCAGCGCCCGCAGCAGTCGGGGGCCCGGCGGCAACAGCAGCGCGTGCAGCGGTCGGCCTGTCGACGCGGCCATAACGCCGCGGCTTCGCGGTCGGCGACGGGAAGCGCCTGGCTGTCCGGCATCGCGCCCAGCGCCGTCAACATCGGACGCAGCTTCAGGCGGGTCTCGGCGTACTCCGAGGCGGGATCGGAGTCGGCCACGATGCCGCAGCCGGCGTAAAGGGTCGCGGTGTCTTCGCGGACCTGGGCCGAACGGATCGCCACGGCGAATTCGCCGTCGCCGCGGTCGCTGATCCAGCCGACCGGACCGGCGTACCAGCCGCGGTCGAGGCTTTCGTAGTCGTTGAGCCATCGCAGCGCCTGGCGGCGAGGATATCCGCCGACCGCCGGCGTGGGGTGGAGGCGCTCGACCAGGTCGAGCAGGCCGTGCCGGTCGGAGTCGGCCAGCTCCCCCGTCACCTCGCTTTTCAGGTGCTGCACGTCCTGCAGCGCGAGCACTCCGGGCCGGTCGGGAATCTCGACGTCCGTGCAGATGTCCACAAGCGCCTCGCGCAGCGCGATCGTGACGACGTTTTGCTCCTGCCGGCACTTGGGATCGCCGACAAGTCCCGCCGAGAGACGAGCGTCCTGTGTGGCGTTTCTTCCGCGTCCGATCGTGCCTGCGAGACTCACCGTGTGCACGTGTGGGCCGCGCAGGCTGACGAGCCGTTCCGGCGTGGCGCCCAGGAAGGTGACGCCGTCGGCATGGCAGCCGAACACCGTGGCGTTGACGTTGCGTCGCAGCAGGTTGCGAAACGCCGACGGCATGTCGAAACGGGTCGACGCGTTCAGCTCGAGCTGCCGCGACACCACGATCTTGTCCAGCTCTTCGTCGCGGATCCGCTTCACCGCCTCGGCCACGAGCTTCATCCACGTTCGAGGGTCGGGGAAGTCCGCCATGGCGACCCGACCGACGTCGATCGGCGAGACCGGCGGCGGCCGGCGGCCCGCGGTCAGCTCCGACGCCAGCCGCGCGACCGCGTACGCCGCGTCGGCGCCGTCTTCGTCGCCGTCGGGGTCGATGCGGACGTGCAGCGTCAGCACGCACGCGCCGGCGCCGTCTCGGCTGACGACGACGCTGGGAAGCCACATGAGGGCGTCGGGGAACGCTCGTCGGGCGCCGTCCGCGACGACGTCGAACGAGAAGCCTCCGACCAGCGACGGCGAGAACGCCGCGGCGTCGCACGCGGATCCTCCCGTCATCGTGTGCGCGCGCACCTGCCGCCACGCGTGGCGCACCTGGGCGAAACGCGTCTCCCCGCGCCCGACGAGATCGCGGGCCGAGCCGACGCCGACGCAGCTCATTCCGTCTGAGGGAGACGACCAGAAGAACACGCGAGACGTCTTTTCGAACGCGGCGTCGAGCAGTTCGGCGGGGTCGATCGGGGGAAGCTCCTGCCGCCAGGCGACGAAGACCGGAGCGCGACGAGAACGCGCCTGCGCCGCGGCGCGTTCGCAAAGATCCAAATAGTCGGCGAAGTCTGCGGAGGAGAAGGGATCGCCTTCTGAGTCTGCCGTCTGACTTGTCGCGGCGTCGTAAAATGTACGCGGGGGTGCCTTCATAGTGATGCGGACCTAACTTGTCATCTCGCAAAAGCGTGGTCAGGCTATTGCGGATTGTTCTGTTTTGCCGCGACAGTAACGGAATGAGACGTCCGAGGGAAACGCGTCGAAACACGCGTGTAATGCGATCGCGACAGCTCCAATTTCAATATGGATAGTCTTATCAGGAAACTTCACGTTTGATTTCGCAGGTGAGCGCTCCGATAAAAAGCACTGCCGTACGCAGGCGCGCTCGAACCGTGCGCGTACTCTGTTACGTTTCGGGCGTTTTATGGCTTGTGGCGGCTTTATAGACAGCCGTCAACTTTTCTGTGGGCCTGGCTTTACAAGTCTTAGGCTTTCCGGGAAGATCCGGAGGTCCGTTTCCCCTACCCTGGAATCCGTACTGCCCGCCGTACCTCTTCTTCGTCAGCAGTCTGCAAAAGGAGCTGTCTAGTCCAATGTCTCCACGCCCAGTCCACCGCATCGTCGCGGCTGCCTGCGTCGGTTTGCTTGCGTTTCCTCTGGCAGGTTGCCAAGGGGCCGCGTCCGACCCCGACGTCGTCAAGATCGGGTGGATGGGCCCGCTGACCGGAACCGTCAAGGTTGTCGGCGAAGAAATGCGGGCCGCCGCCGAGCTCTACCTGGACGTGCACGACGGCCAGCTGGGCGGTCGCAAGGTCGAGCTGGAAGTCATGGACGAAGGCGAGACGCCCGAAGACGCCATGCCCAACGCCCAAAGGCTGGTCAAAGAGGAAGAAGTCGTGGCGATGGCCGGCATCCTCTACAGCCCCACCTTCCTGGGGGTGGCGCAGCTTGCCCAGGAAAACGGCATCCCGCTGCTGGGGTCCGGCGGACGTCCCTCCATGGACCGCGAAGAGATGAACGACTTCGAGGGCCTGTGGCACACCAGCTGGGTGAACGAACAGACCGGGCAGGCGCTGGCCCCGTACGTGCATGAGGAGCTGGACGGCGGACCCGTCTACGCCATCGGCCCCGACGACGCCGGCGGCCACGCCAACGTCGGCGGCTTCGTCAAGGGATACCTCGACGAGGGAGGCGAACTGGCCAACGAAGGCGGCAAAGAGCCCACTTGGACCCCGTTCCCCGACACCGCCGACTGGACGCCCTGGCTGAACGAGATCGCCGCGTCCGACGCCGAGGCGATCTTCAGCTTCTACGGCGGCTCGAGCGCGGTCGACTTTGTCACGCAGTACGCCCAGTCCGACGCCGCCGACCTGCCGCTGTACACCAACTTCATCACCGAAGGCGCGGTGCTGAAGGGCCAGGGCGAGGCCGCGCTCGGAGTGCAGAGCTCGGTTCCATACTCCGCGGACCTCGACAACGCCGCCAACCGCGAGTTCGTCTCCGAATGGACGACCACGCGCGAGGACCTGCCTTCGACCATGGCGGTCAGCGCCTGGGACAGCATGCTGGTGCTCGACATGGCCATCAGCAAGATTCCCGACGGCGAGGAAGTCACTTCCGAGAAGATCACCGAGGAGATCGGCAAGATCGGCGAGATCAACAGCCCTCGGGGATCGTGGCGGTTCGGCGAGGAAACTCACGCGCCAATCCAGCGCTATTACCTGCGCGAAGTGCGGCAGGACGGCGAGAAGATCGCCAACGTCGTCCTCGAAACGCTCGACACTCTCGGCGAGTGACGACCGCCCGAAAAGTCAGAAGCACGTGAATCGAAGCCCCCGCGCACACCCGCGCGGGGCCTTCGCGCGGCTTCAGGCGTTCCACGCCCCGGCCGCCGCGGCGGTCTTGACGTATTCGGAGAAGTCGCGGGGTTTGCGTCCGGCGGCGCGGCGGACGCCGTCGGACATTCCCGAGTACTCGCCGTCGTGCACCCTGGTCAGCAGGCGCGTGAACAGGTCGACCGTCTCCTCGGTCGTCCCGGCGGCCAGCTGCGCCAAACCGACGACACGCTCGACGCCGTCGCCCGCCAAGTCGGCTACGCCGACGGCTTCGGGCTCAGCCAGGCCTTCAAACGCGTCAAAGGCGCAAGCCCCGGCCAATACCGCCGCCGAGCCACGACACCCGAGGCTCGATGACGCCGTGCGGCGCATATGCCGGTCGGCCGGTTCTTGCGCGCGAGGCATGTGCGATTCATACGCGCTTTTTTGTGCGGGTCGACTTCTACGGTTGCGGCAGGAGGGCTACTTGAAATGGAGACAACCTTGACCAACCCCGAAAAGACCCCGAAGACGCGTCGACGTCGCACCGCGTTGTGGGCGGCCGCCGCGGTCGCCGTGGCGGCGGGGGCGACCGCCACAGGGTCGCTGGCCTACGCCGACACCGCAGAACCCGAATCCACCAGCTACGTCGACGGCGAGGGCGAGTGGACCGACGACTTCGGCGACCACCTCGAAGAAATCGGCCACCTCTGCGATCAAGACACCACCGACGGCCTGGAATGCAGCAAGTCCTCGGTCGACTCCGACACGGTGCTGCTGTGGCAGGCGATCCTGGCCGCCGAGGGCTACCTGGACGTCGAGCACGTCAACGGCGACTTCGGACCGGAGACCACCAAGGCCACCCAGGACTACCAAAACGGCCACTGCCTCGAAGTAGACGGCATCGTCGGCGAAGAAACCTGGACCAAGGCCGACGACAAGCTCGGCCTGGAGGATCCAGGGGGCGAAGTGGTGTTCTACGCCGCGGGCGCCGAGGAAGACCAGGACTGCACCGGCGAGGACATCGAAGGCGGCTACATCTACTTCGGACGCAGCAAGGCCGACTTGGCCTACCAGTTCACCTACATGGCTCCCGCCGGCCCCGACGGAAAGCCCGGCCAGGAGCTCGCGAACGCCTCCGGCGCCGAGCGCATCGAGCACCACGAGCTGACGATCACGCTCGAACCGAGGTAACGCGTAGACGTCCGCCCGGCGCGATGTCTGCCA
>JBOGDN010000072.1:0-6364 GCA_050742995.1 Stackebrandtia sp.
GTGCGACGCGGACCGCTCGGCCTTTGCGCCGCCCGCGGGCCGCACGCCGCATCCCCGCGGCCCATTAGGGTGTGTGCGTGACGAACGTCGAGACGTCCGCGCGTCGCTTCGCGAGGCTGTGGAGAAGCCGCAAGGCGGCGGTGTGGATCGGGCTGTGGGCGCTCGCGGTCGTCGTGCTCGCGTTCCTGGCGCCCTCGGCGGCGACGGTGCGGGAACAGACGGAGGCCCCCGACGCGATCGGCGACCTGGACGCGGCCGTGGGCGACGCGGCCGGGCTGCTCACCGGCAAGCCCTACGCCTACGCGGTGGGGCAGCTCAGATCCGAAGGCGAATGCGACATCACCCCGGTGCGCGACGGCGTGGAGTACTCCCGTTCGGTCACCGTGTACGCGGAGGAAGCCGACGTGCCGGTCGTCGTCGAAGAGCTGGCCGAGGGCCTTCAAGACCGATACGACCTCACCAGCGCCTGGTCCGGCGATCGGGCGCGGTATACCGGCGAGATCTCCAGCTACGTGCTCCTCGAGCTGCTCTCCGGCGAGAACACCGTCACCTGGACGGCCCGCACCGGCTGCCGCCCGGCCGGCGGCGCCGTCGCACAGCTGCTGCCCGATTATCAGCCGCCCGCGGCGGCCGTCGCGCTGCTCGCGGAGCTGACCGGCGCCGAAACCGCGCAGTGGAGCCTTTCGAGCGCGCAATGCGGCGACCTGGCCGGGCCCGGCGGGGCCACGCGTACGGCACGAGCCGCGGCCACGCTGCCCGACGACGCGGACGCCGACGTGTCCGGCGCGGTCGAGCTGGCGCCGGAGGGGGCGTCGATCGTCGTCGCCCGTTCAGATCTGGTGGCGTTCCGCCTCGGCGACGCCTCCACGGCGATCACCCTGTCGAACCGGAAGGTCTCCGTCAACTCGACGGTGGACTGTGGGGCGCGCTGACCGAAAGCGAGCGGTAGACGTCGTCGGCGCTCAACGCGCCGAGCGACGTGTCGCCGTCGCAGACGCGCACGTACCCGGTGCCGCCGTCCAGCAGCGCCGAAAGCGCCTGACGCAGGTTGGCGGCCACGGTCACCTGGGGATGCTCGCCGGGCGGCGGCGTGCGCAGGTCCTGTCGCGGCACCGGGATCACCGACAGGCTCTTGACGCCGCGGTCCTCGCCGACGAACTCGGCGACGAACGTGGTCTGCGGGTTGCGCAGTATCTCCGAGGGAGTGCCGTACTGCTCCAGTTTGGCCCCTTCCGAAAGCACCGCGATCTTGTCGCCGAGCCGGATGGCCTCGTCGACGTCGTGCGTGACGAAGACGATCGTCTTGCCCACGTCGGACTGCAGCCGCAGGAACTCCTCCTGCAGCCGCCCGCGCGCGATCGGGTCGACCGCCGAGAACGGCTCGTCCATCAGCAGCACCACCGGGTCGGCCGCCAGCGCCCTGGCCACGCCCACGCGCTGCCGTTGGCCGCCCGACAGCTGGTGCGGGTAGCGCTTGCCGTGCGTGGCCACGTCGAGGCCCACCAGGTCGAGCAGCTCCTCGACGCGATCGCCGACGTCCGTCTTCGACCACCCGAGCAGCCGCGGCACCGTCGCCACGTTGGCCGCGACGGTCTGGTGCGGAAAAAGACCGACGTGCTGGATGACGTAGCCGATGTGGCGTCTCAACTGCACGACGGGGACGTCGAGGATGTTCTGACCGTCCAGATAGATCGCGCCCGCGGTGGGCTCTATCAGCCGGTTCACCATGCGCAGCACCGTGGATTTCCCGCACCCCGACGGTCCCACCAACGCCACCAGCTCGCCGGCGGCGACGTCGAGGCTCAGTTCGGCCACCGCCACCGTATTTGATCGATCGCGATTCGAGTCGCGACCTCCGTAATATTCCTTCCGGACGCCGTCCAGCCTTATCGGCGCGGCGCTCGCAGCAGACATCCCATGACCCTAACCGGTAAATGTGACAAGTGCATGACCCGAGCGCCCAGCTAGTGGCCTCGCGGACCGAAATCTGGGGAATTTCGTCCTACGGCGTCCGGTTCGAGAGGTCTCGCACGAGCGCGGCGGTCGAAACGCCGAAGATCTAGTACGGTGACGGAATGTCCGCTCCCGCCGGCTTCGACCTTCACGACGCGAGCGCCGCGTCGCTCGGCCGCAACGACTCCGACGATCCGTGGTTCACGTGGACGTACGTCACGTCCAACCTCGACGTGCTGCGCGAGGCCATTGGGGAGCACGTGCTGCTGACGGCCGTGGCGGTGGTGATCGCCACCTGTCTCGCGCTGCCGCTCGGCGTGGCCGCCGCGCGCAGCCGCTGGGCGTCGACGGTGATCCTCTCGGCGTCCGGAATCGCGTACACGATTCCGTCGCTGGCCGTTTTCGCGCTGCTGACGCCCTTTTTCGGGCTGTCGCGGGTCACGGTCGTCATCGGTCTGGTGATGTACGCGCTGCTGATCCTGGTGCGCGCCACGTCGACCGGGCTGCGTCAAGTCCCCGTCGAGGTCCGCGACGCGGCCAACGGCATGGGTTACGGGCGTCTGGCGCTGCTGGCGCGCGTCGAGCTGCCGCTGGCGCTGCCGAGCATCATGACGGGCCTGCGCATCGCCACCGTGTCGACCGTGGCCCTGGTGACCGTCGGCGCGGCCGTCGGCCAGGGCGGCCTGGGAAGCCTGATCCTCAGCGGCTTCAAAAACAACTACTACAAGCCGCAGATCGTCACCGCCACGGTCCTGTGCGTGGGGCTGGCTCTTGTGTGCGAAGTGGGGCTGTCGGGCCTGACGCGGGCCGTAACTCCGTGGACGAGGCGGGCGTGAACATGTTCGAACAGGCCGTGGTCTGGCTCAACGACCCCCTCAACTGGACAAACCCGGGCGGCGTCCTGGAGCTGCTGGTCGAGCACTTGTACCTGTCGGGCCTCGCCATGGCGCTGGCGTGCGTGCTGGCCTGGCCGCTTGGCGTCTGGCTGGGACACGTCGGTCGCGGCGGCGCCGTGGTGACCATGGCGAATCTCACTCGCGCCGTGCCCACGATCGCCCTGCTGAGCCTGCTCCCGTTGACCGCGTTGGGTTTCAGCGCCTGGTCGGTGGTGCTGGCGCTGGCGGTGTTCGCCGTGCCGCCGCTGCTTGCCACCGCCTACACCGGAATGCGCGACGTCGACGTCGACGCGCGGGACGCCGCGACCGGCATGGGCCTTTCCCGGTCGCAGGTGCTGTTGCGAGTGGAGCTGCCGCTGGCGGTCCCGCAGCTGGCCAGCGGCTTTCGCACCGCCGCGGTGCAGACGGTCGCCACCGCCAGTCTCGCGGCCCTGTTCAACGGCGGCGGCCTCGGCGAGATCATCGCGCGCGGCTTCGGCCTGACGATCGCGGTGGGCGGCGGCCAGATCCTGGCCGGCGGCCTGCTGGTGGCGGTGCTGGCGCTGATCGTGGAGGGGCTGCTCGCCGTGGCCGAGCGCGCCGTCACTCCGCGTGCGCTGCGGCGCGTCAGAGTGTGAGTTCGGGTTCCGTCTATGCCGACGACGTCGTACGGTAATGGGATGTCCCCCAAAAAATACGCAAAGTTGACCGTCATACCCGCGGTCGGGGCGCTGGCGCTGGCCCTTGCCGGCTGCGGAGACCCCGGCTCGTCGGGAACTCGAGACGCCGACGACGTCGAGGGCCCCGGCTGCGAGCCGCTCGCCGGCGAGACCCTGGTCGCGCTCGAGGACGATCAGAACCTCCAGGCCTCCGAGAACGCGCTCGCGGTTTTCAACGCCGACGCCGCATCCGACGAGGCGCTCGAGGCCGTGAACGCCGTGGCCGCCGAGCTGACCACCGACGACCTGGTGGAGTTGAACAAGGCCGTGGTCATCGACCGCGAGACCTCCAAGGAGGCGGCGGAAGCCTTCGCCGAGGACCGGAAGCTGACCGACGGCCTCGACGGCGGCAGCGGCGAGGTGACGATCGGCCACGCCGACTTCGCCGAAAGCGAGACGATCGCCCACTTGTATCGGGTCGTCCTGAGCGCGGCGGGATTCACCGCCGAGGTTCAGGCCGTCGGCAACCGCGAGGCGTACATGGTGGCGCTGCAGGACGGCGACTTCGACGTGATGCCCGAGTACGCCGCCACACTCACTGAATTCCTCAACCCCGAGGCCGGGGAGGGCGCCGATGAGGACCCGATCGCCTCAGCCGACATCGAGGCCACAATGGAAACGCTGCGCCCCTTCGCCGACGAGGCGGGCGTGACGCTCGGCGAGCCGGCCGAGGCGTCCAGTCAGAACGCGTACGTCGTCACCGACACGTTCGCCGCCGAGCACGACGTCTCCACGTTGAGCGAGTTCGGCGAGAAGTGCAGCGGAAAGGCCACCGTCCTGGCCGGCCCGTCCGAATGCGAAGAGCGGATCTACTGCGGCAAGGGGCTGCGGGAGGTCTACGGCATCGACTACGGCGAGTTCGCCATGCTCGGCATCGGATCCGACAGCCAGCGCGCGGTGGCGGACGGCACCGCGACACTGGGAACGACGACTACGACGGACGGAGTTCTCGCCGACGACGTCACAGTGGACGACATCGGCTGACTCTCAAGTCGAAGGCCCGGCACGCCAGATGTGTTGGCGTGCCGGGCCTGTCCGCGTGCGGAGAGTTGCCGTATTAATACATACGGATATCTTTACAAGCGTATGGCCGTGGCGTAATCTCGGCTCAAGCTCGTTACCCGCGAGCCGTGCTCACATTGAGTGCCCCGGCAGCCCGGCCGACGCCCGCCCCTTTTTACGGCTCGACGCCTTAGTCCGGGCTGCCCGCACCCTTTTAGAGGGAGTAAGCATGAGTCCTATTCGCAGAAGGCTGGCCGCTGCCGTCGGCGTGGCGGCGACGGCCGCCGTGGCCGCGGCCGTGTTGGGCGCCAGCCCGGCACAGGCCGAAGGCGAGATCCTCGGTCAAAACGACCCCAACGCCGTCGAAGGCGAATATATCGTCGTCATGGAAGACGGCGTCTCGGCGTCGTCGGCCGCCGACGTCGCCGGCGCCTTCAACGGCGACGTGCGCGAAACGTTCGAGTTCATGGACGGCTTCTCCGCCGAGATGTCCTCCTCCGACGCCAAGGCGCTGGCCGGCGACCCGGACGTGGCCTATGTGGCGCAGAACGCCGAAGTCGGCCTTGCCGCCACGCAGGACAACCCGCCGTCGTGGGGCCTTGACCGCATTGATCAGACCCCGACCGCCGGCGACGACTCCTACACCTACCCGGACACCGCCGGCGAAGGCGTGACCGCGTACATCCTGGACACCGGCATCGACGCCGACCACCCGGAGTTCGGCGGCCGCGCCACGCACGGCGTCGACACCACCGGCGAAGGCGCCGGCGACGGACACGGCCACGGCACGCACGTGTCCGGCACCGTGGCCAGCGAGTCCTACGGCGTGGCCAAGGCCGCCAGCCTGGTCGAGGTCAAGGTCCTCAACTCCGCCGGCTCCGGCACCTACGAAGGCGTCATCGAAGGCATCGAGTGGGTCACCGCGAACCACAGCGGTCCGTCCGTGGCCAACATGAGCCTAGGCGGCCCGGCCAGTCAGCCCGTCGAGGACGCCGTGACCGCCTCGGTCGAGTCCGGCGTGGTGTACGCCCTGGCCGCCGGCAACGACTCCGGCCAGGACGCCTGCACCCGCTCGCCCGCCGGCGCCGAGGGCGCGCTGACCGTCGGATCCACCAACTCCGGCGACAACCGCTCCTCGTTCTCCAACATCGGCACCTGTGTGAACCTGTTCGCCCCCGGCGAGCAGATCACGTCGACCTGGAAGGACGGCGGAACCAACACCATCTCCGGCACCTCGATGGCGACCCCGCACGTGGCCGGCGCCGCCGCGCTCGTGCTCGGCGAGAACCCCGACGCCGACCCGGCGACGGTGAACGCCGCGCTTGAGGACAACGCTCTCGAAGGCGTCGTGGGCAACCCGGGAACCGGCAGCCCCAACAAGCTGCTGAACATCGAGTTCCTCAACGGCGGCGACCCGGGCGAGCCGGGTCAGTGCTCCGCCGAGAACGTCGACGCCGTGGCGATCGCGGACAAGGCCACCGTCGAGTCGAGCGTGTCCGTGGAGTGCGGCGAGTCGGCTTCGGCGCAGGCCGAGGTGGCCGTCGACGTCACGCACACCTACCGCGGCGACCTGAGCATCGCGCTGGTCTCGCCTTCCGGCGAGCGGTACACGCTCAAGCGCGCCAACGTGTTCGACGGCGCCGACGACGTCAAGGAGACTTACGTCGTCGACCTGTCCGGCCACGAGGCGGACGGCGAGTGGACGCTCGTCGTGCGCGACCACTACCGCGGCGACTCCGGCACGCTGAACAGCTGGACGCTGGAGGCGTAAGCCTCCCGGCGATCGTCTCCGACAGCTCGACCCCGGTCCAATAC
>JBOGDN010000073.1:0-2450 GCA_050742995.1 Stackebrandtia sp.
GGCCTGTCCCGCTCGCTCACCCACGAGCTGATCCGCCACCGCCACTTCTCCTACTCGCAGCTCTCGCAGCGCTACGTGCCGGAGAAGTCGGCCGCGATGGTCGAGCCCGACGTCATCGCCGAGGACCCGGAGCTGCACGCCAAGTTCCTCGAGGCCGCCCAGGCCGCGCAGGCCGCCTACAACGAGCTGCTCGCCGGCTTGGAGAAGAAGTTCGCCGACGTCAAGAGCGCCACCCTGCGCAAGAAGCAGGCGCGCCAGGCGGCCAGGGCGATCCTCCCCAACGCCACCGAGACCCGCATCGTGGTCACCGGCAACTACCGCGCCTGGCGCCACTTCATCGCCATGCGCGCCACCGAGCACGCGGACGTAGAGATCAGGGCCCTGGCCGTCGCCTGTCTGAAACAGCTGCACGAGAAGGTCCCCAACGTCTTCGGGGACTTCGAAATCGCCACCTTGGACGACGGCACCGAGGTGGCCTCCAGCCCGTTCGTTTCCGAGGGCTGACCGCCGGCGCCGGGCGCGGCCGAAAGGAGACGCAGAGCTCCATTCGTCACGGGCTGCCGTCGGGCGCCGACCAAGAGGATAGGTTGAATTTCATGATGAGTGGTGATTCCGCTCGCCCGTTCGGGCGCCTGCTGACGGCGATGATCACGCCGTTCACCGCCGACGGCGAGCTTGACGTCGACGGGGCGCAGCGACTGGCGACGTATCTGATCGACGAACAAGGCTGCGACGGACTGGTGGTCAACGGCACCACCGGCGAGTCGCCCACGACAAACGACGCCGAGAAGACCGCGCTCGCCCGCGCCGTCGTGGAGGCCGTCGGCGACCGCGCCAGCGTCCTGACGGGCGTGAGCACCTACGACACCCGCCACAGCGTCGGGCTGCTGAAGGCGTCCGAAGCCGCAGGAGTCGACGGGCTCCTCGCGGTCACCCCGTACTACAGCCGCCCGACCCAGGACATGATCCGCCGGCACTTCGAGACCCTCGCCGACGCGGCGAGCCTGCCGATCATGCTCTACGACATCCCGCCGCGCGCGGCAAGGGAGATCGAGCTGGACACGGTGCGCAAGCTCGCCGAGCACCCGCGCGTCGTCGCCGTCAAGGACGCCACAAAGGACATCTACACCGCGCAGCGCAAGCGTCTCGCCACCGGGCTTGCCTACTACGGCGGAGTCGACGAGATCAACCTCGCCGCCTACGCCTCCGGCCAGGTCGGGATGGTCAGCGTGGTGGCGCACCTGATCGGCAGGCAGCTCAACGACATGTTCGACGCCGTCGACGCCGGCAAGCTCGCCGAGGCGCAGCGCCTCAGCGACAAGATGGTGCCCGCGGTGTGGGCGCTGCAAGACAGCACCCAGGGCCTCGTCGCCGTGAAGGCGGCGCTGGAGGCGCGCGGGCTGCCGGCGGGTGCGCCGCGGCCGCCGCTGTACGCCGCCGACGCCGAAACCCGCGCCCTCATCGAGTCGGGCCTGGCCGAATCGGGCGTCTCATGATCAAGGCTCACAAGGAAATGGGACCCCCGCCGCCGCTGGCCGCCGGCGTGCTGCGAGTGACGCCGTTCGGCGGTCTTGGCGCCATCGGGCGCAACATGACGGCCTTCGAGTTCGACGGGCGCATCCTGATCGTCGACTGCGGCGTCCTGTTCCCGGACATGGACCAGCCCGGCGTCGACCTGATCCTTCCGGACTTCACCAGCCTGCTCGACCGCCTCGACGACGTCGAGGCGATCGTGCTCACGCACGGCCACGAGGACCACATCGGCGCGGTGCCGTATCTGCTGGCGCACAAGCCCGACATCCCGCTTGTCGGCTCGCAGTTCACCCTCGCGCTCATCGAAGCCAAGCTGCGCGAACGCAAGATCAAGCCGTTCACCCACGCGGTGGTCGAGGGCGGCAGCGAACGGCTCGGACCGTTCGGCTGCGAGTTCTTCGCGGTCAACCACTCGATTCCCGACGCCCTCGCGGTGGCGATCCGCACCGGGGCCGGCCTGGTGCTGCACACCGGCGACTTCAAGATGGACCAGCTGCCGCTCGACGGCCGGGTCACCGACCTGTCCGGCTTCGCCAAGCTGGGGCAGCAGGGCGTCGACCTGCTGCTTTCGGACTCCACCAACGCCGAGGTGCCAGGATTCGTCACCTCCGAGCGGGAGATCCGCCCGGTACTGGACGAGATCTTCCGCAACGCCGAGGGCCGCATCATCGTGGCGTCCTTCGCCTCGCACGTGCACCGGGTGCAGCAGGTGTTCGACTCCGCCGTCGAGCACGGCCGCAAGGTCGCCTTCATCGGACGCTCCATGGTCCGCAATATGGGCATCGCCCGCGACCTGGGCCTGCTGCGCATTCCCGGCGGCTCGCTGGTGTCGATGGACGAGGCGACCCGGCTGCCCGACGCCGAGATCGTCTACATGTCCACCGGCTCCCAGGGCGAGCCCATGAGCGCGTTGGGAC
>JBOGDN010000074.1:0-3451 GCA_050742995.1 Stackebrandtia sp.
CAGCCGCAGATCGAGCGGCTCCTCGACGGCGCCGACTCCGCGCACGTGTCGCTGTGCCTTGACACCGGTCACGTCGCCTACGGCGGCGGGGACTGCGTCGATCTGATCCGTCGCTATACCGAGCGCATCGGATATGTCCACATCAAACAGATGGACCCCGAAGTGCTGCGGGCCGTCGCCGCCGAGGATCTGTCCTTCGGCGAGGCGGTCAAGCGCGGGGTATGCGTCGAGCCGCCGGCCGGCGTCCCGGATCCGTCGGTCGTCGTCTCCGAACTGTCCGGACTAGACGCCGAGCTGTTCGTCATCGTCGAGCAGGATCTGTACCCGTGCGAGCCCGACGTCCCGCTGCCCATCGCCGTCCGGACGCGAAAGTTCCTCAACAGCTGCGGTCTGCGGCCACAAGCCGCGCCACGGCCGCAAGAACCACGTGGTCAAGCAGACGAACACCCATAAGCTGCCGTGACCAGCTGCCCGAAAAGCACAATCGCCCCTTGAAAGGCAACAGACAATGAAGTCGAAACACAGATTTTCCGCCGTCGTCGCGATCGCGGCGGCCGGCGTCTTGGCGCTGTCGGGATGCAGCGCCCAAGGCGGCAAACAGGACGAGGACGGAGTCGACACCCCGGAGCTGGACATCGCGTTCATCACGCACGGCGGCAAGGGCGACACCTTCTGGGACATCGTGCGCACCGGCGCCGAGGACGCCGCCGCCAAGTCCAACGTCAACCTCAACTACCAGTCCGACCCCGAGGCCGCCGGCCAGGCCACGCTTATCGAAAACGCCGTCGACCAGAAGGTGGACGGCATCGCGGTGACGCTGTCCAAACCGGAGGCGCTCGAAGGCGCGATCAAGGCCGCGACCGAGGCCGGGATTCCGGTCGTGGGCCTCAACGCCGGCATCGACCAGTGGCAGGACATGGGACTGCTGGAGTACTTCGGCTCCGACGAGAGCCTGGCGGGCGAGGCCTTCGGCGAGCGGCTCAACGAGACGGACGCGAAAAAGGCGCTGTGCGTGATCCACGAGCAGGGCAGCGTGTCCCTTGAGACCCGGTGTTCGTCGCTTGCGGAGGCGTTCGACGGCGAGACCGAGGAGGTCTACGTCGAGGGCGAAGACATGACCGACGTGAAGTCCACCCTCACCTCCACGCTGCAGTCGGACTCCGACGTCGACTACGTGGCCACTTTGGGCGCCCCGTTCGCGCTGACCGCCGTCGAGGCGGTCGCCGACGCCGGCGGCGACGCCAAGGTCGCCACATTCGACACCAACAGCGAACTGGTCGGCGCGATCAAAGACGGCTCGGTGGAATGGGCCGTGGACCAGCAGCCGTACCTGCAGGGCTACCTCGCCGTTGACGGGCTGTGGCTGTACAACGCCAACGGCAACACCTCAGGCGGCGGAACCGAGCCGGTGCTGACCGGTCCGGCGTTCGTCGACGAGAGCAACGTCGACGACGTCGCCGAATACGCGGAGAAGGGGACTCGGTAGCCCGATGAGCCAGACGTTGACGGCCTCGCCCGCGGCGCGGGGCGACAAGTCGCCGCCGGACGGCCAGCCGGCCCGACGGTCGCCGCTGCGGCGGTTCCTCATCCGGCCCGAAGCCGGATCGCTGCTTGGCGCGGTGGCGGTGTTCGCGCTGTTTTACGCGCTGGCGCCGTCGTTTCGACAGGTGGAGTCGTTTTCCACGATCCTCTACCAAAGCTCGACCCTCGGCATCGTGGCCGTGGGCGTGGCGCTGCTGATGATCGGCGGCGAGTTCGACCTCTCCGCCGGGGTCGGCGTGATCGCCTCGGCGCTGTTCGCCAGCATGCTCGCCTACGAGTTCTCGGCCAACGTGTGGGTCGGCGTGGCGCTGGCTCTGGTGTTTTCGCTGTCCGTGGGGTTCGTCAACGGCTGGCTGCTCGTCAAGACGAAGCTGCCCAGCTTCCTGGTGACGCTGTCGACGTTCCTGATGCTGCAGGGTCTCAACGTCGCGCTGACCAAGCTGATCTCCGGCGGCGTCTCCACGAAGAACATCTCGAACATGGACGGCTTCGACCTGGCGAGCGCGGTGTTCGCGCACACCTTCGTCGTCGGAGACGTCCGCGTCAAGATCACCGTCTTGTGGTGGCTGCTGCTGGTCGCGGTCGCGACGTGGGTGCTGCTGCGCTCTCGCGTCGGCAACTGGATCTACGCCGTGGGCGGCGACGCGCAGGCCGCCCGCGCCGTGGGCGTGCCGGTCAAGCGGGTCAAGATCGGTCTCTTCATGACCGTCGGCTTCACCGCGTGGATCGCCGGCATGCACATGCTCTTCGAATTCGGCACGGTGCAGTCCGGCGAGGGCGTCGGCAGGGAGCTGCTGTACATCATGGCCGCCGTGGTGGGCGGCTGCCTGCTCACCGGCGGATTCGGCACCGCGGTGGGCTCGGCGATCGGCGCGCTCATCTACGGCATGAGCCGACAGGGAATCGTTTACGCCGGCTGGGACAACAACTGGCTGATGTTCTTCGTCGGGGCGATGCTGTTGCTGGCCACGGTCATCAACATCTCAGTCAAACGACACGCGAGCAAGAGGTGACGGGTGGTTTCGTTGAAAGAAATGATCGCGGAATCCGCGAAAGCCAAACCGGTCGTCGAGCTGGCAGACGTCGGGCAGACCTTCGGCAACATCACGGCGCTGTCGGGCGTGAGCCTTTCGGTGTCGCCCGGCGAGGTGACCTGCATCCTCGGAGACAACGGTGCGGGCAAGTCCACGCTGATCAAGATCGTCTCCGGGCTTTACTGCGAATACACCGGACAGTACATGGTAGACGGCGAGGCGGTGCGGTTCGACTCGCCGAAACAGGCGCTCGACCGCGGCATCGCCACCGTCTATCAGGATCTGGCGCTGGCGCCGCTGATGCCGGTGTGGCGCAACTTCTTCCTCGGCTCCGAACTGACCGTCGGCTTCGGACGGCTGCGCATGCTCGACTCCAAGCGGATGCGAGCCGTGTGCGACGCCGAGCTGCGGAAGATGGGCGTCCGCCTGCCCGACATCGACCAGCCGGTCGGCAACCTGTCGGGCGGGCAGCGCCAGGTCGTGGCCATCGCGCGGGCGGTATACCTGGGCGCGCGGGTGCTCATCCTCGACGAGCCCACGGCCGCCCTGGGCGTGAAGCAGTCGAGCATGGTGCTGCGGTACATCGCCGCGGCCCGCGACGCCGGCCTGGCCGTCGTCTTCATCACCCACAATCCGCATCACGCGTTCATGGTCGGCGACCGCTTCGCGGTGCTCAACCTCGGACGCGTCGAGCTGGACGCGCCGCGCCACGAGCTCACCCTTGAGGACCTGACCCGCCGCATGTCCGGCGGCGCCGAGCTCGACACCTTGCGGCACGAGCTCGGCAACGTCGCGGCGCCCGACGGCGGCGCCGGTGCGAAGGAGTTAGCCATGACTGTCGGAATCGGAGTCGTCGGCGCCGGAAGGATCGGCGC
>JBOGDN010000075.1:0-2530 GCA_050742995.1 Stackebrandtia sp.
CCGCCGAGCACGCCGCGATCGGGCTGCTGCCGCTGGTGGCCACATGCGACCGCTGGGACATCGGCGGCCTGTCGACCGCCGGCCACGCCGACACCGAGGCGCCCTCGGTGTTCGTCTACGACGGACACCACGGCGGCGCGGGGTTCGCCGAGCGCGGCTACGTCGCCTGGCGCGACTGGCTCGGCGCCACCCGAGAGGCGATCGAGGCCTGCGCCTGCGAGCTGGGCTGCCCGTCGTGCGTGCAGTCCCCCAAGTGCGGCAACGGCAACGATCCGCTGGACAAGGCGGGCGCGCTGGCCGTGCTCGACGTGGTGCTGAAAGCCTCTGCCGACGGTTGAGCGTCCGCGACGCGCCGGTATCGTCGATCGACGTGCATACCCACGCCGAGGCCCGCTGATGGCCGTCAACCTGGTGAACCTCGAGACGATCGGCAAGGCCTTCCCCAACCGCGTCCTGCTCGAGGGCGTCTCGCTCGGCGTCGCCGCGGGGGAGCGAATCGGCGTGGTGGGTCGCAACGGCGACGGCAAGACCACCCTGCTTTCGGTGCTGGCCAAGATCGAGCCCGTCGACTCCGGCAGGGTCACCCACAGCACGGGTCTGCGGCTTGGCGCCCTCAGCCAGCGCGACGACCTCGACGACGACCGCACCGTCCGCGACCAGGTGCTCGGCGGGATGGCCGCCCACGAGTGGGCGTCGGAGCCGAAGATCCGCGACGTGCTGACGGGGCTGTTCGGCGGCCTCGACCTGCCCGGGCTCGAGCACGGCCTCGACTCGCCCGTGGGGCCGCTTTCGGGCGGCGAGCGGCGGCGCGTGGCGCTGGCGCGGCTGCTCATCGGCGAACACGACCTGCTGCTGCTCGACGAGCCCACCAACCACCTCGACGTCGAGGGCATCGACTGGCTGGCGCGGCATCTGAACTCGCGGCGCTGCGCGGCCGCCGTGGTCACTCACGACCGGTGGTTCCTCGACGAGGTGTGCACGCGGGTGTGGGACGTCGCCGGCGGCGCGGTGCACGAGTACGAGGGCGGCTATTCGGCTTACGTGCTGGCGCGCGCGGAGCGGGAGCGCATCGCCGCGGTGGAGGCCGACAAGCGCGCCAACCTGGTGCGCAAGGAGCTGGCGTGGCTGCGGCGGGGGCCGCCCGCGCGCACGTCGAAGCCGAAGTTCCGCGTGGACGCGGCCAATGACCTCATCGCCGACGAGCCGCCGGCGCGCGACTCCCCGGAACTGATGCGTTTCGCCGGCGCGCGGCTCGGCAAGACCGTCTTCGACGTGGAGAACGCGACGATCGCCGCCGGGGACAAGGTGCTGCTGGAGGATTTGACGTGGCAGCTTGGCCCCGGCGACCGCGTCGGCCTGGTGGGAGTCAACGGTGCGGGCAAGACCTCGCTGCTGCGCGCGCTCGTCGACGCCACGCGCGACCGCCAGCCGACGGCCGGACGCGTCAAGGCCGGCAAGACCGTGCGGCTGGCGTACCTGTCGCAGGAGGTCGCCGAGCTGGATCCGACGTGGCGGGTGCTGGAGGCGGTGCAGCGGGTGCGCGAACACGTCGACCTCGGCAAGAAGCAGATGTCGGCGTCGCAGCTGTGCGAGCGTTTCGGCTTCGTCGGCACGAAGCAGTGGACGCCCGTGGGCGATCTGTCCGGAGGGGAGCGGCGGCGGCTGCAGCTGCTGCGGCTGCTCATGGACGGGCCGAACGTGCTGTTCCTCGACGAGCCCACCAACGACCTCGACATCGAGACGCTGACGCAGCTTGAGGATCTGCTGGACGGCTGGGCGGGTTCGCTGATCGTGGTCAGCCACGACCGGTACTTCCTGGAGCGCACCACCGACGTGACCGTGGCGCTGCTGGGCGACGGGCGACTGCCGATGCTGCCCGGAGGGGTCGACGAGTATCTGCGGCGCCGCCGCGAGGTCGCCGAGGCATCCGGCGGGGGAGGTTCGCGCCGCCGCGCCGGCGACACGCGCGCCGATCAAAAGGCTCAGAAGGCGGCGCAGAAGGAGACGGCGCGCATCGAGCGCCAGCTGGACAAGCTGGCCGCCAAGGAGAAGGAGCTGCACGCGGCCATGGCCGAGCACGCTGTGGACGCCGACAAGCTCTCCGAGCTGACCGAGCAGCTCACCCGCCTCGGCGCCGAACAGGCGGAGCTTGAGGGGCGCTGGCTCGAGCTGGCCGAGGACTTATCGCGACCCGAGACAGCGCTATACGGCGCTATACGGCTTAATTCCTAATTCGCGGCAACCAGCGGCGGCAGCGCGTGGACGCGGTCGATCAGGTCGGTGCGATCCGTGTCGGCGCACAACTTGGCGAGTCTGGTGCGGCTCGTGGCCCGCAGGCGCTCTGGGGGCACCTGGTCGAGGACGTCGTGGGCTATATGAGCGGCAGTGAGGTGGTCGCCGACGACGGCGTGGCCTTGAGCGGCGGTGAGAACGGCCGCTGCCCAGCCGGGACGGCCGACTTGACACAGCTTGGCGGAGGTGTTGGCGTGGAGAACGGTCTCGCCGCTGTTGCCGAGCGAAAGGTACGCGG
>JBOGDN010000076.1:0-3249 GCA_050742995.1 Stackebrandtia sp.
GGCGTGCACGGCGGCCGCGGCCCTGGCGGGCGCGGCGACCCTGACGCCTGCCTCGGCCGAGCAGACCCCGTCGGCAGACATCACCTTGCCCATACCCTGGCCGTGGCCCACCTCCTCGACCTCCGAACCCGGCGGCGACGGCCCTTCGCCGGGCGAAACCGAAGACCCCGAGGAACCGCCAGACCGCGACGACGACCCCACGACACGCCCACCCGAATGCGCCCCCGAGAACCTGCCGAGCGGAGAGCAGGAGCTCGCCGAGGCCTACGCCGAATGCCTGGACACCGGGTACGTCCCCGACGACGACGCACGCGCCGCGGACCTTCCCCCGGCCGGCGCGACGCCGCCGACGCTGAGCGCCTCGACGATGACCATGAGCGGCCTGTCGTACGGCGGCGTGGTCGAGGTTCCCACCGCCGCCGGCGGCATGCGCGCCCTCGAGTTCACGATGGACACCATGGAGCTGGAGGGGATGGACAACGCCGCGGACTTCGGAGACGGCGACGCCGCGCAGCTGCACGTGATCAACGCCGAAAGCACCGCCGTGCTCGACGGCGACGTGCGACAGTACGTGCGCAGAATCTCCGGGAAGATCTTCGGGATCGTGCCCGTGGAGTTCACCCCCGACTTCCCGCCGCCGCTGACCCCGCCGTACCTGGTGCTCACCGACGTCGTCGCCGAAACCGTCTACGTGCGCTGCGACGTGGTGCGACTGCCGCACCTGCTGGAAACCGCCGGCTGACGCGTCGCGAAATTACTCGCGAGTAATAATTGGGCGACGACCATGTTCGGCTGCGCTGTGCCAATGTTCGGTTCGCAAGCTCACCGAAAGGATCACCACGTGGAGACGCCTTACCCGTGCCTGCTCGCCCCGCTGGACCTGGGGTTCGCCCAGCTGCGCAACCGGGTCGTCATGGGCTCGATGCACACCGGGCTGGAAGACCGCGCCGACCGGCTTCCCAGGCTTGCCGAGTACTTCGCCGCGCGCGCCCGCGGCGGCGTCGGGCTGATGGTCACCGGCGGCTTCGCGCCGAACGTGCGCGGGTGGCTGGCGCCGTTCGCCTCGCGGCTCGCCAGCCGACGCGCGGCCGAACGTCACCGCGTGATCACCGACGCCGTCCACGAGGCCGACGGCAAGATCGCGCTGCAGATCCTGCACGCCGGCCGCTACGCCTACCATCCGCTGAGCGTGTCGGCCTCGGCCGTGAAAGCCCCGATCAACCCGTTCACGCCCCGCGCGCTTTCGTCGCGCGGCGTGGAGCGCCAGATAGGGGCGTTCGCGCGCGCCGCCGCGCTGGCAAAGCACGCCGGATACGACGGTGTGGAGATCATGGGTTCGGAGGGTTACTTCGTCAACCAGTTCCTCGCGCCGCGCACCAACCGGCGCGACGACGCCTGGGGCGGCGACGCGCGGCGGCGGATGCGGCTTCCGGTGGAGATCGTGCGGCGCGTCCGCGAAGCCGTCGGCGACGAGTTCATCGTGATCTACCGGACCTCCCTGCTCGATCTGGTCGAAGACGGCCAGACCTTCGAGGAGGTCGTCGCCCTCGCCAAGGCCGTCGAGGCCGCCGGGGCCTCCATCATCAGCGCGGGCGTCGGCTGGCACGAGTCCCGGGTGCCCACGATCGTCACGTCGGTGCCGCGCGCCGCCTTCGCCGACGCGACGCGGCTGTTGCGGCCTCACCTCGGCATCCCCGTGACCGCCTCCAACCGCGTCAACACCCCTGCGCTGGCCGAGTCGCTGCTTGCCGACGGCGCGTGCGACCTGGTGTCCATGGCCCGTCCGCTGCTGGCCGACCCCGACTTCGTCGCCAAGGCCGCCGCCGGACGCGCCGACTCCATCAACACTTGCATCGCCTGCAACCAGGCGTGCCTGGACCACGCCTTCGCCGGCAAGCCCGTCACCTGCCTGGTCAACCCTCGCGCCGCCCGCGAAACCGACCCCGCCTACCTGCCGACGCCGACCGTGCGCGTCAAGGACGTGGCCGTCGTGGGCGCGGGACCGGCCGGACTCGCCGCGGCCGTCGCCGCGGCCGAACGCGGCCACCGCGTCCGCCTGTACGAGGCCTCCGAGGAAATCGGCGGACAGTTCAACCTGGCCAAGCGCGTGCCGGGCAAGGAGGAGTTCGCCGAGACGATCCGGTATTTCCGCAGCCGCCTCGACGACCTCGGCGTCCAGCTGCGCCTGGGCGCGACCGCGACGGCCGCCGACGTCGCCGGCTGCGACGACGTCGTGGTGGCCACCGGGGTCCTCCCGCGCGTGCCCGCGCTCGACGGAATCGACCACGCGTCCGTGATGTCCTACGTCGAGGCGCTGCGAGGCGAGCGGGCGGTCGGGGAGCGCGTGGCGCTCGTCGGCGCCGGCGGCATCGGGTTCGACGTCGCCGAGTTCCTCACCCACACCGCCGCCGCGCCGCGAGAGGCCCTGGCCGCGTGGCGGGCCGAATGGGGAGTCAGCGACGACCCGCAGGCCCGCGGAAGCCTGCGCGAAAAAGTCGCCCTCGACCCGCCGCGTCAGGTGTACCTGTTGCAGCGCAAGAAGTCCCGCGTCGGCGCCGGGCTGGCCCGAACGTCCGGCTGGGTCCACCGCGCCAGCCTGAAACGTCGCGGCGTCGAGATGATCGGCGGGGTGGAGTACCGGCGCGTCGACGACGAAGGACTTCACGTCACCGTGGACGGCAAGCCGCGACTGCTCGAAGTCGATCACGTGGTGATCTGCGCCGGGCAGGAACCCAGGCGCGAACTGCACGCCGAACTCGCCGCCGCGGGCGTGCGCACGCACCTCGTCGGCGGCGCCGACGTCGCCGCCGAGCTGGACGCCAAGCGCGCCATCGACCAGGGCACGCGTGTCGGCGCGGCCCTGTAAACCGGGCCGTCGAGACCGCCGTTCACCCGCGCTTGAAACGACCGGGCTTGGGCCGCTTGCCGGGGGCGGCCAGCCCGCAGCCGACCGCTAGCAGCGCCGCCTCGGTGCGCGACTCGGCGCCGGTCTTGCGCAGCACGTTCGACACGTGCACCGTGACCGTGCGCTCGGCGATGTCAAGCGACTTGGCGATCTGACGGTTCGACTTGCCGTCGGCAAGACAGGCGAGCACCTCGCGCTCGCGCGCGGTCAGATCCTCAAGGGACCACGCGTGGTCGCCAAGCCCCGAAAGCCCGCCGGCCAACACGCCCGCGGCCGCCTCGGGCGCGGCGGTCAGACATTCCCGGACGAGAGCCGCCGCCTCGTCCGCGCGCCCGTCCTCAAGC
>JBOGDN010000077.1:0-2880 GCA_050742995.1 Stackebrandtia sp.
GTCCGCATCGAGGACACCCTCGTCGTGCGGGACGGCGGGCCCGAGCTGCTGACGACCACTCCCAAGGACCTTCTGGTCCTCTAGACAGATGACCGTGAGGACGCCTCCGTGGCAACGACGAACGACCTGAAGAACGGCTTGGTGCTCAACCTGGACGGCGTGCTGTGGAGCGTGGTGAAGTTCCAACACGTCAAGCCGGGCAAGGGCGGGGCGTTCGTGCGCACGACCCTGAAGAACGTGCTGTCCGGCAAGGTCGTCGACAAGACCTTCAACGCGGGCACCAAAGTCGACACCGCCACCGTCGACAAGCGCACCATGCAGGCGCTGTACGACGAAGGCGACGGCTGGGTCTTCATGGACCTGGAGACGTACGACCAGATCACCGTGCCCGCCGAGACGCTCGGCGACGCCCAGAACTATCTGCTGCCCGAAGCCGAGGTGTCTGTCGGCGTGCACGAGGGCGCCCCGCTGTATGTGGAGCTTCCGGCTTCGGTGGAGCTTGAGGTCACCGAGACCGAGCCGGGCCTGCAGGGCGACCGCTCCTCCGGCGGCACCAAGCCGGCCGTGGTCGAGACCGGCGCGAACGTGGCGGTGCCGCTGTTCATCACCACCGGCGAGCGCATCAAGGTCGACACCCGCGACGGCAAGTACCTGAGCCGCGCGTAGCCGTGTCGGAGAAGACTCTGGCGGCCTTTCCCGCCCGTCGCAAAGCCCGCAAGCGAGCCGTCGACGTCCTCTATGAAGCCGAGCAGCGCGACGAGCCGATCCGCGAGGTCTTGGAACAGCGTCGGCGGCTGGCGATGCGCGACGCGCAGATGCCGGGGATTCCCGAGTACACGATGACGCTCGTCGAAGGTGTGGCCGACCATCTCGACGAGATCGACGACGCCGTGGACTACTGCCTCGAGGGCTGGCAGCTGGACCGCATCGCCGCGGTGGACCGCAACATTCTGCGCGTGGCGGCCTTCGAGCTGCGCCACGGCGACGAGGTCGACGCGGCCGTGGCGATCAGCGAGGCGGTGAAGATCGCCGAGGTGCTGTGCTCGGAGGACTCGCCCAAGTTCGTCAACGGCGTGCTTCAAAGCGTGTCGCGACTGGACGGATAGCCGGCGTCCGGCCCTACCGGACGGCCAGGCGCCGCATCCACTCCAGCGCGACCTCGCGCGTCAGCTGCTGGAAGAGCGGCAGCGTGGACAGCTCGAAAAGGCAGGTTTTCAGCAGGCCTTCCGCGGCCGGCTCCAGACCGAGATCGTGGCGGTCTTCGAGAGTTTCGGCCCACTTCTGCACCTCCTCGGCCGAAAACGCGCCGTTGAGATAGGACGAAAGCACTCGTGCGGCGTCAGAGCGCGTGAGCACCGCAAGCACCTCGTCGCTTTTCCAGGTGAATTCCTGCAAGGCGGCCACGGCGTCGTCAAGCGGCCGGTCGAGAGCGATCAGGTCGCGCAGGGCCTGGGTGCGCGCGAAGGTGCTGTCGCCTGTCATGACGCAATTGTGACCTTTGCCGGTCGCGTGATCAATAGAGCATGGGGATGAAGCGCGACTGAAGTGGTATGTCCACTTTGCCGAGTTCCGTCGAGTTCGACGCGAGCCGTCGCCGAACGCGCGACGCCTCCGCGCGATCGCGCGGAGGCGTCTGGCGTGGTATGCGTGCTCAAGCGTTTATTCGGCGTCCTTCTGTTCGGCGAAGAACTTGGCCGGGTCGGCGATCAAGACGCCCAGGTCGCCAAGCTTGTCGATGAGGTCGGACGGCGTGGTGTCGTAGATGATGGCCAGAGCGGTCAAGTCGTCGGCGCGAATCGACAGGATCTGGCCGTTGTAGTCGCCGCGTCGCTGCTGGATGCCCCGTGCGTAACGCGCGACGTGCATGAGTTCGGGCGAGCTGTGGTCGTAAAGCGCCGCCAGGTTCAAGGTGAGCTTGCTGCCAGGCTCGACGGGAAGCGGTGCGCCGTCGGGCAGCAGTTCGGCGACGGGAACCCGGTAGAACTCGGCGAGTTCGGCAAGACGCGCCACGGTGATGGCGCGGTCGCCGCGCTCGTAGGAGCCGATGACGACGGCCTTCCACTTGCCGCCGGACTTGTCCTCTACCCCCTGCAGGGACAGGCCCTGCTGGATGCGGATGTCCCGCAGTCGATTACCGAGAAACTTCGCGTACTCGGGTGTCGAAGCCATTGATGCACTCCAGGTTAAAACGGGAGGGTGGATGTAACCGTTTTCTGGCTACGCTCCGTGACTCTAGGCGATGTTGAAACGGCGCGCAAGTGGGGGTCCTCTCAATTCTCACGATGCGTGACCAGCATATGCGGATAAATAGGCACATAGCAGACATTTGATCATCACTCTGGGTTGACGAAGTAGCCGAGCAATCACCAAACCGCGATGTACTATTTGCGTCGGCCATTTCTTTTAACGGACCGTCCCGTGAGGCGGAGAAGGAGAGGGCGAGATGACGCATGCCGTCGGCGACCCGGGCGGAGGCGTGACGACCCGACGCCAGATCCTGTCCGAGTCGGACATTTCACGCATCGTCGACCGTATAGCCCACCAGATTCTCGAAAAGACCCGCGGAGCGGCGCAGACGGTGCTGCTGGGCATACCCACGCGCGGAGTCCCGTTGGCGAGCCGGCTGGCAGAGCGCGTCGCCGCCTTTGAAGGCGTCGTCGTGCCGCACGGCGCCCTCGACGTCACCTTGTACCGCGACGACCTGCGGATACGTCCCACCAGGGCGTTGGGGCACACCGACATCCCCGTCACCGGCGTCGACGGCCTGCGAGTCGTCCTCGTCGACGACGTCCTCTACTCCGGACGCACCGTGCGCGCCGCCCTCAACGCCCTGTACGACCTCGGCCGCCCCAGCCAGGTGCAGCTGGCGGTCCTGGTCGA
>JBOGDN010000078.1:0-4404 GCA_050742995.1 Stackebrandtia sp.
CGTCGACGGCGTGGAGGTCCCCGCGCCCGTCCAGCTGTCGGTGTCGCAGCTGACGGCCTGGCACGCCGACTCCCAGGAATTCGCGCGCACGCTGCGGCGCCCCGTGCCCGGCCCGGCCGCGCCGCACACCCGTCGCGGCACCGCGTTCCACGCCTGGGTCGAAAGCCGCTTCAACAGCACGGCCCTTTTCTCGCTCGACGAGCTTCCGGGCGCGGCCGACGGAGACCCCGACCCCGACGCCGACCTGGTCGCGCTGCAGGAGGCCTTCGAAGCCTCGCAGTGGGCGCGGATGATCCCGATCGCCCTGGAGGTTCCGTTCACCACCGTCCTAGAAGGAGTCGTGGTGCGCGGACGAATGGACGCGGTGTTCCCCGCCGCCGACGGCGCCTTCGAGGTGGTCGACTGGAAGACCGGCCGCCCGCCCCGCGGCGAAGCCGCCCGCGCCGCCGCCGTCCAACTGGCGGCCTACCGCCAAGCCTGGGCGGCGCTGCGCGGCGTCGACCCCTCCAAGGTGTACGCGTCCTTCCACTACGTCCGCGAAAACCGCACCGTCCGCCCCGCCGACCTCCCCGACCTGGCCCAACTCGCCCAACCCCTCCGCGAGACCTGACCCACGCGCCGTCAACCAGCCGGACCGCTGCTCCCCAACATCTGCCGCACCATGGCATACAGCTCGTCGGCGATTTGTCGTATAGCTCGGGGAGTGCCGACCCGTATAAGCGCCATCGGAAACTTGACGGTGACGGACAGCATCGTTGAACCGTCCGGTCTCGGCTTCAGCTGGGCGGTCAAGCTGTACGATCCTCGCCTCCACGTCATCATCGTCGTCAGAACGACACGACGCCACTGGTCGACCACATCCACCGGATAATCGGGGTACACCTGTCGGGTTGCTGTCGGCAGCACCCGCCAAACCGCGTCAACTGAATAGGGCAAGTGGTACCCATGCGTCTCAGTCACAGCCATGCTTTACTCCGCTGTCGGCACAAAGTCTTCATCGAGACCGCTATACGAATCTCGGTAATAACCGCTGAACTCCCCGAAACGCAGCGGAGCATCTATCCCGTCGCGCTTGACCACTGTAAGTCCGTTCGCCTGGTTCAGGATCCCATTCAGTTGCAAGTCAACCTCAGGTGAGTTCGCGAACTCTCGCTCGATTTCCTCTCTTCCGGCAGAGAAAAGTCCTCCGGCAATGCCGCCGGCTATCAATCCGGCGACATAACCGATAGCAGCACCAACTGCCGCGCCAACGCCCGTGGGAGAGAAGACTATTCCTCCCGCTACCGCGCCGCCTCCAGAACCCCATGACGCGCCAGTCATCACGTTCTTCCAGAAAGTCTCCAGTTCGTCGAGGGTTTCTTGAAGCGTGGCGATGTTGTACTCCAAGGCCGTTTTGCAGTCGCGTTGCAGCTGTTCGACCTCGTCGGCCAACTCGTGAAGGTCGTCGGCGGTGTCGGCGGCGATGCCCTTGAGCCGACCCAGATAGTTGACGAAACTCGTCTCAGAGTCGGTCCACCTCTCGGCCATCGCATCGAAGCCCTCGCCGCTCCACTCGTTGCGGAGGTCGCTGAAATTGGAATCCGCCACAACCTTGTCGTAAGGACTGTCGTGTTCGGATCCGACGTTCCGGATCACATCGGCCCTCTCGCGCAGCTTGTCGGGCTTCATGCGCTTCACCCAGCCGCAGATGTTGCCTGGCAGCATCTCGGGTGAGGAGCCGAGGTAGGTCGACACCAGCTGGTCAGCTTTCCACAGGTCGCCGCTCCACTGGTCGCACGCGGCGTCCAGTTCTTCTCTCGGGGTGGCCATCTCATTTCTCCCGCAGGTTCAGCTTGCCGAGGTCCACGTCCTCCAGCGGGGTGAACAGCTGCTCGACTTCTTCGGCGTTTTCGGCGTCGACGCCTTCGTAGCTGACAGTGGCTTCTTTCAACGAGTCGTGCAGGAACACCAGTTCGTCATGAACGCCCAGGGCCTCCTTCAGCCTGCAATCCACCAGGTCGTTCCAGCCTTCGACCAGCGTTTCCGTCCACGGTGCTTCGTCTCCGAGATCCGAGTCCTTCGCCTGTGCGGTGCTCTTCAGGTGGGCGGTCAGTCCGACGCTGATGTCGTCTCGCGCGGTGTCTCGGCAATAGCGCGCAAACGTGCGCAGCGCTTCTTTCTTGGCGCGAAGTTCCTTCGAGGAGATCGTCATCGCAAACCTCCCCGCATTTCGCCGACGGATTCTTCGAAGATCCGCAGCTGCGCCGTGAACATCTCGTCCATGCCGCTGTTGTATGCGGCGACGATTTCGTCGGCCAAGCTGTCTTCGGTGTGCTCGCGGTAAGCATCCGCGTCGATGCGGAGTGCTCCCACGGTGCGTTCGCCGGTGACGTCCACTTCGACGCTCCCGTCAGGAGACGCCGTGGTCATCACGGCGCTAAGCGCACGCTGTCGCGCTTGCGCCATGGCCGCTTGAAAAGCGTTTATCGGTTTCTGTTCAGGCATGCCGTCTTCTCCCGTGTCAGGCTTCCGTGTCGTGCGTGTCGGTGTCGCGTCGTCGGAGCACTTCGTCGCCGGCTTCACGCAGTACGGCTTCCGCGCGTCGGACGGTCTCGACGACCAGCGCCTCCAGGCTTTGTCGTTCCACTCGATCGAGCGTGCCTTCCGGCATGACGACGTCCGCCAAAACGCCGTCGGCCGTCATGAAGACGTTGACGTCGGCGTTTGGAGACGAAACGCGGAACTCGACGTCTCTCAGCTGCTCTCCCGGCTTCTTCAACCCTCCCCGGCCGACGATGCCGTCGGAGATGTCGAGGTGCTCCAGCTGTGCGACAAGTTCAGCGATTTTCTCGCTGTCGGACATGGGGGGTGAAACTCTCCCGTTTTGGATGAGGGTGTGACCGTGTCAATGCAGGGTAACAACGCTGTCAAACCATGAGCTCGAAATAGTGCGGGGCGGTGTTAGCATCCCGGACAGCGTCGCGTGGTCCAAAGCTGGCGAGTCGTGGCTGCGAGAGGAGGGCTCTGTTGGGCGGTGACCGACTCGCGGCGTGGGGCGAAGAGCTGCGCGAGGTCCATCGGAAGCTGCGGCAGGCCCTGGCGATCGCGCGAGAGTCGATTGAGGATGGCGTGCCGAACGGACGGCTCTCAGAGGATCTGCTCGTCTACTGCCGGGGCTTCTGCGCGGCGCTGAGCGGCCATCACGAGAGCGAGAATCGTTCGCTCTTTCCGCGCGTCGTCCGGGCTCGGCCGGACCTGAAGCCCGTGATCGAGAAGCTGTCCCAGGACCACGACGCGATCGACGACCTGATCGGCGGCCTGGAACACGCGCTGGAATCCGGCGCGTCGGTCGAGGAGGCGCTGCGGCGCCTCGACGGGGTCGAGGCGATCATGGAGACCCATTTCCGCTACGAGGAGCGGCAGTTGATCGACGTCCTGAACGCCGGCGTCGTCGACGACGCCGACAAGATCGAGCTCTTCGGCCCCATCGCGTGACGAGCGCGAAGGCCGCCGCACGGCTTCGGGCGGCGGCCTTGGCGTTGTCGGTTCTCAGAGGCGGGCGCCTACCGCGGGGGCGTAGCCGCTGGCGTGGCCGTCCCGGTTGGGGTGATAGGACTCGTCGATCGGGTCGGAGGTGCCGTTGATCCACTCCGGGTCGTCGCACACGGCGTGGCCCGTGAAGGGGTCGCGCACGTCGACGTAGTCGAATCCGTGATTGGCGGCGACGCCGGCGATCGTGTCGGAGAGCAGGTCGGCGCCGTCATTCAACTCGACTTGCTCCTCGGGGCTGATGCGGGAGATGGCGTTGCACTCGTCGGTCTCGTTGAACAGCCTCGGGTAGCCCACGATGGCCACTTGCGCGTTCGGCGCGGCCGCGCGGACCTCGCCGTAGAGGCCGTCGAGCGCTCCGGGCAGCTCCTCGCGGATCTTCCTTTCGGCCTCGTCGATGTCTCCCCAGCAGGTGTACGGCCACGGCTTGGCGCAGGAGGCGACCACGTCGCCCCATCCGATGTCGTTGCCTCCGACGGAAAGCGTCACGCGGCCGGTGCTGTCGCTGAGTCCTCCGAGCTGGTTGTTTGCGACGTCGGGGACCTTGGCGCCGGAGCAGGCGGCGAAGTCGAGCGCGTAGCCGTTGGCGTCGGCGATCAAAGCCGGGTAGGCGAGGTTGGACTTCTTGCAGTCTTCGTCGAAGTACTCGCGGGTGCCGAGCCCCGACGCATAGGAATCCCCTAGCGCCGAGTATTCGGTGGCCTGCGCCTGTGCCGGGGCGGCGAAGCCGGCGATCAACAATGCGGACGCCGCGCCGACGAGGGTCAGGCGGGTGAATGTGCGCATTCAAACCTCCAGGGGACTGGTCGGGTCGCCGACGCCCCATGGGGCCGACATTGACCCTTATGGAAACTTATTTGTCAGGCCGCCGACCGT
>JBOGDN010000079.1:0-7419 GCA_050742995.1 Stackebrandtia sp.
AAGTAGCCGATCATCGTCACCGTGGTGATGCCAAGCCCGCCGTTGACGCCGACGCGGGCGGCCGCGCTGAGGGCGACCGGTGCCACCACGGCCACGCCCAGTCCGAACACGGCGAAGCCGAGAAGCGCGGCGGACGGCTCGGTCGCCGTCACCACGAACGCGGCGCCGACGGTCGCGACCAGCCCGCCGACCCGAACCGTGCGCACCGGGCCGAGCCGGCGGACCACGGAGTCCCCGGCCAGGCGGGAAACCGCCATGCAGGCGACGAACACGACGAACCCGAGCGAGGCCGTGCCGGCGCTGCCGCCGGTGATGTCGGCGATGTAGACGGCGCTCCAGGTGTGGGCGACGGCCTCGGCGAAGGCCGCGCAGAATCCGACGACCGCGATGCCGACCAGCGCGCGCGAGGGCATGGCGAATTTCGCCGGAGCGGACTCCTCGGCGGGGAAGTGATGCGGCCGCGGCAGCCGGACGCCGGCGGCGTTGCCGAGCACGAGCAGGGCCACGGCGATCAACGCCAGGTGCAGCCGGGCGTCGACGTTTCCGAAGGTGGCGGCAGTGCCGATTCCGGCGCCGGTGAGCGTGCCCACGCTCCACATGCCGTGCAGCCGAGACAAGATGGGACGTTGGGCCATGCGCTCCAGCGACGTGCCCTGGGCCTTCATGGCCGCGTCGGCGGACCCGGAGGCCAGACCGAAGACGAACAGCGCGGCGCACAGCGAGGCGAGGCTCGGCATGAGCGCGGGCAGCGCCAGCGCGCCGGCGTAGGTCGTGATCGCCGCCTGGGTGACCGGGCGGCCTCCGTACTTGTAGACGAGCTTGCTCGCCAGCGGCATGGCCACGATGGAGCCGAGGGCGGGACTCAGCAGCGCAAGACCCAGCGCGCCGGCGCCGAGGTCGAGGCGCTCGGCGATCCAGGGAACTCGGGTGGCGAAGTTGCCGGACACCGCGCCGTGGACGGCGAATACGATGGCCACCGCGAACTGGGCACGCCGCTGCTTCATTGCTTAACCTCCTTGGGAATTACGTCGCCCTGGTACCGGCAGCGGCGACTGACTGAGTAAAAGTAACAGGCAGGGTGCCTGATGAAAAGATCGAATTTAGGGAGGAAGATGACCGCAAGTCCGGCCAGCCCTCAAATCGCCCGCGCGATCAACGACCGCCTGGCCCTCGATCTTTTGGTCGAACATGGAGAGTTGAGTGCGCCGCAGCTGCGGGAGCTGACCGGCTTGTCTCGGCCGTCAGTCTCTGACCTGCTAGAACGCCTCCAGGAAAGCGGTCTGGTGCGGGTCGTCGGCGAGTCCGGAGAAAGTCGCCGCGGTCCAAATGCCAAAGTGTACGGTCTGGTGACGACCAAGGCCTATGTGGCCGGAGTCGACCTTCGCGGTGGCGCGATTCACGTCGGGCTCGCCGATGTCTCCGGTCACACCGTCGCCGTCGCCCGGCGCACCATCACCGACAGCCAGCCGCTGGCCGCGCTGATCCGCCGGGCTGTGTGCGACGCCGCCCGCAAGGTCGACGTCGACCCGAGCGCCTTGCACACCGTCGTCGTCGGCGCTCCCGGCGCGATCGACCAGAAAACCGGCGAGTTGTTGCCCGGCTACCGGTTCCCCGGCTGGGACGACAAGCTGCTGCCGGAACTCGTCGACGCGCTCGACGTGCCGATCGTGCTCGAAAACGAGGTCAACCTGGCCGGAGTGGTCGAACTGCACCACGGCGCCGGCGCCGGTCGCCAGGAGCTGGCCGTGCTGTGGCTGGACCGCAGCGTGGGCGCGTCGATCATCATGGGCGGGCGGCTGCGTCAGGGCGTCTCCGGCGGCGCCGGCGAAGTCGGCAAGCTCGCCCTGCCCGGCGCATCGCTTCCGCGCGCCGGCAAGGCCACCGGCGGACTGCACGCGCTCGTCTCCGACAAGGCCGTGCTCGAGCTCGCCGCCGCGCACGGCCTGCCGCAGGGGTCCGTGGCCGACGTGGTGCGCGACGCCTGCGAGTCCGACTCCGAGGCGGCCGCGGCGTTCGTGGACGAGTTGGCCACGCGGATCTCTTTCGGCGCGCTCGGCCTGGCCGCCGTCGTCGACCCCGGCCTCATCGTGCTCGCCGGGGACGTGGGCATCGCCGGCGACGTGACGCTCGCGGCCAAGGTCGCCGAGCATCTGCACGAAATGGACGCCACGCCGACCGAGGTCAGCCCCTCGACGCTGACCGAGGACCCGATCGTCGGCGGCGCCGTGCTGACGGCGCTGCGAATCGCCCACGACGACATCTTCGGCGGCGCCGAAGCCGCCGCCTGGTCGGAACTCGCCGAGTCCGCGGACGCCGCGGCCCAGTGAGGTCGCTGCGGCAAGTGTCTATACTCGACGGATGGCGAACCTGCTCGAAGAGTACGTGTTGCGGCACAATCGCGGCCTGTCCTCGGGCGACTTCACCTCGATGCTCGAACTCTTCTGCGACGACGCCGAGATGACGTTCGTCGGCCTTCCGGTCGGGCCTTTCGTCGGCCGCGACGCGATCGCCGCCGCGTTCCGAGACGCTCCGCCCGACGACCAGCTCGTGCTGCTGTCGACCGCCTGCGACGGCGCGCGCATAAGCGGAGGCTACGGCTGGCGGGGCCGACACGGTCAGCCGGAAGGCTCGCTGGAGTTGACGGCCCGCGACGGCAAAATCGCCCGCCTGACCGTCGTCGTGACACGCTGACCCGTCGTCTCAGGTCAGCTTCTGCGCCGCCGAGCGCAGGCACCGGAACACCTCGAGCACCGAGGGGCGGTGGGCGCTGGCCGTGCGATACACGGCGTACACGTCGCGGCCGACGCTCGGAGGCGGCAGCTCCCTGACGTCCACGTGGTAGTAGCGCGTCGACACCGCCATCTTCGGGGCGATCGTGATTCCCAGTCCGCGGGCGACCAGCGTCAACACCGTGTCCAACCCCTCGAACTCCCACTGCATGCTCGGCGCGCTGCCGGTGGCGCGCAGCAGCCGGTCGAGGGCTTGACGCGACGGCTCGCCCTTGAGCGTGGCGATCCACGACTCGTCGGTCAGCTCGCTGAGATGAATCGACTGCGCGGTCGCCAGCCGGTGCCCCTGCGGCGCCACCAGCACCAGCGGATCGTGGCACAGCCGGTGGAAGGACAGAGTATCGCTCTGCTTCGGACGGTCGGTGCCGGTCCAGTCGTCGATGAGGGCGATGTCGACGTCTCCGGAGCGCAGCTGGTTCAAACTCTCGGCCGCGTCGGCTTGGTGCAGCGCCAAGGTGAGCTTGGTGTGTCGCCGAAGCTGCCGGGCGACCGGCGGCGCGAACGCGACGGCGGCGGTGGGGTAGGAGGAGACGACCACGCGTCCGCTCGGCACGGTCTCGCTCGCTGCGATGTCCACTTCGGCAGCCTCAATCGCGGCCAGGATCTGTGTGGCATGTGTCACCAAACGGCGACCGGCGTCGGTGAGCGCGGCGCTTCGCGCGGTGCGGTCGAGCAGCGCCACACCGGCCTCTTTCTCCAAAGCGGCCAGTTGTTGAGACACCGCGGATGCGGTGTAGTCCAGGGCATCCGCCACCGCGGCGATGCTGCCCCGGTTGGCGAACTCGTGGAGCAGGCGGAGTTTTCGCGGATCAAGCATAAGTCCATCTTACGCATACGGTCAGAAAGATTCGTTTGCGCTAACGCTGAACTTGGACAAGACTGGGTCTCGACCAAGCAGTCGCGCCACTCGCGTCACAAAGGAGCAACAGTGTCCGTCTCCGCAACACTGGCCGCCAACGAAGCCGTCATTCGCCGTCGGCAGGCAGGTGAGTCCGTTCTGCCGATGGGATTCGGAGAGGCAGGGCTCCCCGTCCACATCAGCATGACGGCCAAGCTCGCCGAGCACGCCGGCCGCAACGGCTACGGGCCCGTGGCGGGCGCCGCGGAGCTGCGCGAAGCGGCCGCCGGATACTGGAACCGTCGCGGACTGGCCACCGATCCGGACGACGTGGTCGCCGGCCCCGGAAGCAAGCCGCTGCTGTTCGCCTTGATGTCGGCGATCGGAGGCGACGTGGCGCTGCCGCAGCCCAGCTGGGTCAGCTACGCCGCCCAGGCCGAGCTGGCCGGAGGCAAGGCGCTGCACGTGCCGACGCCGCCCGGACAGGGAGGCGTCCCCGACCCGGACCGGCTCGAGGCATACCTGGACCAGGCGCGCAGCCTCGGCCGCGACGTGCGGGCCGTGGTCATGACGCTGCCCGACAACCCCACCGGCACGCTCGCCTCGGCCGAGACGGTGCGCCGCGCCGCGCAGGTCGCCGTCGACTACGACCTGACGATCATCTGCGACCAGATCTACCGCGACCTGACCTTCGACTCCGTGCGCGAATACGCCGACCCGGCGACGTACGCCCCCGAAAGGACGGTCATCACCACCGGGCTGAGCAAGAACCTCGCCCTCGGCGGATGGAGGGTCGGCGTGGCCCGGCTTCCCGGCTCGCACCAGGGACGCCTGCTGCGCGACCGCCTGCTGAACGTCGCAAGCGAGGTCTGGTCCAGCGCGCCGCAGCCCATGCAGCACGCCGCCGCCTACGCCTTCGGCGAGCCGATCGAGCTGACGGAGCGCATCGAAGCCTCCCGCCGGCTGCACGCCGCCGTCGCACGCGCCGCGGCCGAGCGCTTCCGCGCCGCCGACGCCGTCGTCGCCGAACCGCAGGGCGGCTTCTACATCTACCCCGACCTGGCGGCCCACCGCGACCTGTTCGACGTGAAGTACTCCGTGCGCACCGGCGCCGAGCTCAGCGAGCTGCTGATGACGCGCTACGGCGTCGGCGTGCTGCCCGGAAGCGTCTTCGGCGACGGCGTCAAGGAGCTGCGGCTGCGCGTGGCCGTCAGCCAGCTGTACGGGGAGACCGACGAGCAGCGCTGCGCCGCGCTCGCCTCGCACGACCCGACGCAGCTGCCGTGGATCGCCGAGTCCCTCGACCGCCTCGAAGAGGTCCTGACGGATCTCACGTCCTGACTCCAAGGGCGCTCCTGCCGCGGTGGGTACGGCAGGAGCGCCGCCTCACTCGTCGCGCCGGGCACACGTCCGGCGCGACGTTCGTTCGCGCCGCAGTCGCCAATTTCACAGCGTCGCCCTCGACGCGCGCAACTAGGCTGACAAGTGACTCTTTAAGCCCGGGGACCCATAGAGGCCCCGAGGATCACGATGGAGACGACGATGTCGACGCACGACGAAGTGCCCACTTTGTACGGCCCCGCCAAGAAGACGAGCCGGGTACGCACCCGCGACCTGAGACTGGCCAAAGAACGCGGCGAAAAATGGGCCATGCTCACCAGCTACGACCAGTACACCGCCGCGCTTTTCGACGAGATCGGCATCCCGGTGCTGCTCGTCGGCGACTCGGCGGCCAACAACGTCTACGGCTACGAGACGACGATCCCCGTCGCGATCGAGGAGCTGCTGCCGCTGGTCGCCGCGGTCGCCCGCTCCACAAGCCGCACCCTCGTGGTCGCCGACCTGCCCTTCGGCAGCTATGAAGCCGGCCCCGAGCAGGCGCTGGCCGCCGCCGTGCGGTTCATGAAGACCGGCGCGCACGCCGTCAAACTCGAAGGCGGCATACGCATGCGCGAGCAGATCGCCGCGCTCACCGGCGCCGGAATCCCCGTCATGGGCCACGTCGGCTTCACCCCCCAAAGCGAGCACCTGGTGGGCGGCTACCGGGTGGCCGGCCGCGCCGACCAAGCCGCGTCCGTGGTCGCCGACGCCCACGCCGTGGCCGAAGCCGGCGCGTTCTCCGTCGTGCTGGAGATGACGACCTCCGCCGTGGCCGGGCAGATCACCAAGGAGCTGGCCATACCGACCATCGGAATCGGCGCCGGCGCCGACGTCGACGCCCAAGTCCTCGTCTGGCAGGACATGGCCGGGCTGCGGCAGGGGCCGAAGCCTCGCTTCGTCAAGCGCTACGCCGACGTCGCCTCGGTCGTGGCCGAGGCCGCGACGCGCTTCGCCGACGAGGTCCGCGACGGGGTCTTCCCCGCCGACGAGCACGGCTTCAAGTGACGAGGTCCCGCCCTCCGGCCGTTTTGTCGAAGTGGCGGCGGGCGGCGCGGGTCGTCTACTGTTTTTGAGATGTCCCGACCCCCAGCTCGCGCGCGACGCCGATTCACGTCGCTGGTCACCACGTTGGCGATCATCGCCGTCCTGGCGACCATGGCCCGGCTGCCCGACGGCGCCGCCCTGCGCGACTGGGCCGCCGCGCTGGGACCGGCCGTCGTGCCGCTTGGGGCGTTGACCGCCGCGGTCGCCATCGCGCTGCTGATTCCCCGCACCGCCGTCTCGCTTTCCCTGGGCGCGCTTTTGGGATGGGGACCGGCGTTCGTGTGCGTGCTCGCCGGAAGCCTGGCCGCGGCGGGTCTCGGCTTCGCGGCCGGCAGACTGTGGGGCCGCGAGTACGTCGCCGCCAAACTGACGCAGTGGGGCGGCCGCGACGCGGCCGACGCGCCCCGGCTCGCCGTGCGGATTCTGCGTCGCGCCGAACGCGCCATCGTCGCCGTCGACTCCTGGCTTGCCAACCGAGGCGTCGTCGGGATCTGGCTGGCGCGGGCCACGCCGTTCAACAACTACGGCCTGCTGTCCTACGCCTGCGGCTCGGCCTCGGTGCGTTTCCGGCACTTCGTCGGCGGGACCTTGCTGGGCGCCCTGCCCGGCGCGATCGGCTACACCGCCGTGGGCAGCGCCGTCATGGCCTCCGAAGACCTCCCCTTGACGCTAGGACTGGCCACCGCCGCGAGCCTGGGCAGCGCGCTGACGGCGCTGACGGTGCAACGTCATCTCGAACGCAAGGCCGCGCGGGCGAAGGCCAAGCTCGTGCCCGGCGACGCCGCCACCGCTCAGGCCGTCGTGCAGTCGACCTGACGGCGTCGCCTACGGTGGGGGGCGAAATCCTCACAGACGGGAGAACCCCTTGGGCGGCATGCGGCGATACGCGCGCTGGATTGCCCTGCTCGCCGCGCTCGCCTTGGCGGTGCCGATCCTCGCGACGGGAATCGGCGCGGCGCTGGCGATGGAGCCGCTGCACGTGGCCGCGATCCTGATCGCGGTGACCGTTTTCGCGCTGACCTGGGCGGCGATCAGCAACAAGGCCAAAGGCGACGAAGAGGGATAACCGGGCGGACGCCAGTTGAGCGCCCAACACCGACCTCGCCTCGGCCAGGCTGGGGCCGTGCCACGTCAGATGCCGCCCCGACACCAGCGCGCACGGCAACCCGCCGAAGGCCTCCGGGCCGTCGTCGGCGGCGAATGCGTACGGCTCGTCGGGAAGCACCGCCAGATCGGGGCGCCGCGACAGCATCTCCTCGGGCGTCGTCTTGGGATACGGCGCGTCGGCGTCGTCGTAGACGTTGACCACGCCGAGCCGGCGCAGCACGTCGCCGGCGAACGTGCCCGGCCCCAGCACCATCCACGGCC
>JBOGDN010000080.1:0-5727 GCA_050742995.1 Stackebrandtia sp.
GTGGAGGAGGAGGCGGCGGGGGCGGGGCGGCCGGGGCTCGAGGCTCCGGCGCGGCGGCGGCCGGCGCGCCCTTGCGGGGACGCCGCTTGGTCGAGACCGTCCTGGGGCCGTATCCGACCAGCACCGCGGTGCGGCCGTCGGAGGTGGTCTCGCCGATGAGCGAACCGTCCGCTTCCTTCGTCTCGGAGGCGGGCGCCTCCTCGCCGTTCGGATCGAGGTCATAGGTGACCAGCGGCGCGCCGACGTCGACGGTCGTGCCCTCGGAGTGGTGGATCTCGTCGATCTTCCCGGCGTACGGCGAGGGAATCTCGGTGAGCGCCTTGGCGGTCTCCACCTCGACGATCGGCTGGTTCAATGTGACCGTGTCGCCGGGCGAGACCAGCCATTTCACAATCTCGGCGTCGACCAAGCCCTCGGCGAGGTCGGGCAGGTTGAACTGTTGCAGTTTCGACATGCGCTGCCTCCCCCTAGTACGTGAAGGTCCGGTCGACCGCGTCGAGAACGCGGTCGAGATCGGGCAGGTATTCCTCTTCAAGACGCGCCGCCGGGTACGGCGTGTCGTAGCCGGTGACTCGCAGCACCGGGGCCTCCAGGGAGTAGAAGCAGTCCTGGGTGACCCGAGCGGCGATCTCGGCGCCGATGCCGACGTTGGAGGGGGCTTCGTGGACGACGACCATCCGGCCGGTCTTGCGTACCGATTCGTAGACCGGAGTCATGTCGAGCGGCGACAGCGAGCGCAGGTTGATCACCTCGAGCGACCGGCCCTCCTCGGCCACGGCGGTCGCCGCGTCGTGGAGGACGCGCATCATGCCGCCCCAGGCGACGACGGTGACGTCTGATCCGGTGCGCTCCACCGCGGAAGAGAACAGCGGCGCCGCCCCGGACAGGTCGCCGGAGAGGTCCACGTCTCCTTTCTCCTGGTAGCGCCGCAGCGGCTCGAAGAAGATCACCGGGTCGTCGCAGGCGACGGCCTGCTGGACCATCCAGTACGCGTCGTTGGAGTTGGCCGCCGAGACCACCTTGAGGCCGGCGGTGTGCGCGAAGTACGCCTCGGGCGACTCGGAGTGGTGCTCCACCGCGCCGATGCCTCCGCCGCAGGGGATGCGGACCGTGATCGGCAGCGGGACCGAGCCTTGCGAGCGGTAGCACATCTTGGCCAGCTGACACACGATCTGATCGAACGCGGGGTAGACGAAACCGTTGAACTGGATCTCGCAGACCGGACGCCAGCCGCGGATCGCCAGGCCGATGGCGGTTCCCAATATGCCCGACTCGGCGAGCGGCGTGTCGAAGACGCGGTCTTCGCCGAAGTCCTTCTGCAAGCCGTCGGTGACGCGGAAGACGCCGCCGAGCTTGCCGACGTCCTCGCCCATGACGAGGACCTTGGGGTCGTCCTCGAGGGCCTTGCGCAGTCCGGCGCCGACGGCGCCGCCGATGCGAAGCGTTTCCGTCATCAGTGCTCACTCCCCTCGAACGACTCGTGGTAGACGGCGAATTCGGCGCGTTCTCTCTCCACCTGCGGCGAGGGGTCCGCGTAGACGTTGTCGAAGATGGAGGTCGGCTCCGGGTTGGGCATGGAGATGACCCGCTCGCGCAGGCTCAGCGCGTGCTTTTCGGCCTCGTCGTCGACGGAGTTCAGGAAGTCCTCGTCGGCGATCTTCTCGCCGGAGAGGAAGGCGCGCATGCGGGCCACGGGGTCCTTGGCCTTCCACTCCTCGACCTCGCCGGAGTCGCGGTAGCGCGTCGGGTCGTCGGTGGTGGTGTGAGCGCCCATCCGGTATGTGAACGCCTCGATGAACGACGGTCCGTTGCCGTGCCTGGCGTTGTCCATGGCGTGCTTGGTGACCGCGTAGCTGGCGAGCACGTCGTTGCCGTCGACTCGCACACCTGGGAAGCCGAACCCGTCGGCGCGCTTGTACAGCGGGGCCTTGGCCTGGCGGATCACCGGCTCGGAGATGGCGTACTGGTTGTTCTGGCAGAAGAACACCACCGGGGCGTCGTAGACGCTCGCCCACACGAAGGACTCGTTGACGTCCCCCTGACTTGATGCGCCGTCGCCGAAGTAGGCGATGACCGCCTCGCCTTCGTCGCCGCCGACCTTGCCGTCCTTGGCGACGCCCATGGCGTATCCGGTGGCGTGCAGGCTCTGCGCGCCGATCACGATCGTGTACATCTGGAACCGGTACTTGCGGGAGTCCCAGCCGCCCAGGTCGACGCCGCGGAACAGTCCGAAGGGCATGATCGGGTCGATGCCGCGGGTCCACAGCACGCCGTGCTCCCGGTACGTGGGAAACACCATGTCCTGCGAACGAAGCGCGCGGCCGGAGCCGATCTGCGCGGCCTCCTGGCCGAGCAGGCTCGCCCAGATGCCGAGCTGGCCCTGGCGCTGCAGCGCGGTGCCCTCGGAGTCGAGTCGCCGCACGATGACCATGTCGCGGTACAGCCCGCGGTAGTCCTCGTCGTCGAGCGAGACGTCGTAGTCGGGATGCGACACCCGCTTGCCCTCGGGCGTCAGCAGCTGCACCATCTCCGCGTCGTCGCGGGGCGGCGTCGCTTTCTTTCGGCGCGACGCCGCTTTCTGCTTGGGACCAGTACGGTTCTGATCGCCGTTGACCATCTACGTCCTCCCTGTTCAGGTGTGCGGAAGCCCGGGGTGGCCGGTCTTACGCGATGGTCGGATCTGTTGGGGTGACCCCAGCATTCCAGAAGCCCGGAGGGACCATAGCTGGCGATCATGCGGTTCACCCCGAGAGATCATTTGGTTGCTCAAAGTGAAATCACCGCACCTCGATGTTACTGAACGAACTCGATACGCGACTCGAAGTGACTCCGACGCGACGTATGTGGCGTCGATGCGGCATGCTGGTAGGAGCGCGACGCCTCGGGGACGGTTCGACCGTCCGACGGAAAGGGGCGTCGCACCTCACACCTGGAGAACGGGGGTGGTGATGCGAAGACGCGCGAACCGCGTGAACGGACCGTCCCAGTGGGGATGGACGAGACGACACACCATCGTGGTCGCCGTGCTTGCCATGACGACTTCCCTTGCGGTCGGCGTCGCGGTGTCGGGCGGCGTGGCCGCCCTCGCCGACGGCGAGCTTCGCGCGGACGCCACGCCGACGTACGAGCCGGAAGCCGCGTCCGAGCCCCCCGTGGTGATTCCCGACACCCCGCAGCCCCCGGAGGAGACCGATCCCAGGCCCGACGGGCCGGGCCCGGCGGCCGTGGCCGAACCCGAGGTCGCCGCCGCCCCGGAGCCGGTCGACGGCGTGGTCGAGACGTCGGAATACGTCGTCGAGCAGCAGGAGGAGGACCCGGTCGACGGCGAATGGCATCTGGAGGACGACGCGCACTACTACGACGGCGACGCCGACCTCGGCGACTGGGACGAGTGGCTGGGACAGTGGGGCGAACAGGAGTTCGGATGCCACGCGGGCGCGGCCGCGTGGCCAGGCTGGTCGAGTCACTCACACGACGGACAATCGACATATTTCTGACTCCGAACCGTCACCTGCATATGCGGATTGCCGTTGTACCTCACAAGAACACCGTTTCGGTGAGAAGGTGGGGTCGAGAAGATCATGGATCGGTTCTCCAAGACGCTGTTGGCAGCCGCCGCCGAGGCAGGGCTGGCGACGATAACTCTGAGCCGCCATGTGCCCAGCATGCGAATCAGCGTCAACAGCGACGACCAGGTGATGCTGCTGGCTCGCTGCCTGCGGCCTGACGGGCGCCTTTCGGGCGACCATCTGATGTTGCTGACCCAAGATCGCATGGTCGTCACCAAGCAGTCCCGAGTTCTGGGGCGGGTGCGTCTGGACATGGACGCCCCGGTGACGGCGCTGGGCGACGTGCGCTGGTCCGCCGATCCGTCCTTTCCCGGAGTCGAACTCGCCTTCACATCCGAAGACACCCGGCACCGCTTCTGGATAGACGCGTCCCACAGCAAGCGAGTGTGGCGGCTGGACGCGTTGCTGGCCAAGATGTTCCGTCGTCCGACGGTAGCTGTGGCCACTTTAGCCGGTTACGCCAGAGGCTTCATTTAAATGCTGGCCGCAATACATGAAGCCTCTTCACATTGCTGACCCATTTAGGTAACCTCCCTATTACGGCATCATTTCGATGCATCGGAATAGGGAGTTTACCTATGTCTGGTGTCCTTAAAAGACTTACAACTGTCGCCGTCGTTCTGGTCTTGACCACGCTGTCCGCGTCGTCAAGCGCGACGGCCGATCCCGCAACCGAAGCAGACCGGCCCGACGTCGTCCCCCTCCCCGACCACCTCGAAGACATCCGCGCCGCCGAGGCCGAGGAGCTGTACGGCGCACCCGACGTCAAGCCGATCGAAGAACGCGACAGCGCCCTGGTCACCATGGGTGACAGCGAGATCTCCGGCGAAGGCGTCGGCAACTACGACCCGAACACCCACCGCGACGGCAACTGGTGCGACCGCTCATACGACCAGGCGGTCTTCCGCACCGGAATCGAATCCGACCGGCAGTACAACATCGCCTGCTCGGGCGCGTCCAGCCCGCATCTCGTCGAAGGCTCGGGCGAGGCGCAGTGGGACGAGCTCAACCAGGGCGACCACCTGGCGATCAAGGCGCGCAACACCCGCGTCAAGCTGGTGTGGATCGTCATCGGCGCCAACGACGAAGACGGAATCGAGTTCGGACCCACCGCCACCGAGTGCGCCACGAATCGAGTGCTGTTCCTGGGTCCGTGCTGGCCCAACCACACCGAGGACTGGGAAGCCAGAGTGGAGGTGTCCGCGCAGGGCGTGGAGAACTCGATCGACGCGATCCGGCAGACCATGACCGACGCCGGCTACCTCGACGCCGACTACGAGTTCGTCGTCATGTCCTACCCCACGCCGGGCGGCCCGGACGTGGAAGACAACCCGGACTTCCCCGGCTGGTACGGCGGCGGATGCCTGCTGTACCTGGCGGACGCCGCCTTCGCCCGGAACAAGGCGGTGCCGCTCTTCCAGGCCGGCGTCCGGCAGGCCGCGCTGGATCGGGGCGTGCGCTACCTCGACGCCGGCAGGCTGTTCGACGGACACGGCGTCTGCGAGGACAACACCTGGGCGCGCGGGCTGTATGTGGAATGGGGACAGCTGCCCTCCGAGCACGCGTTCCGCCAGTCGTTCCATCCCAACTACCGCGGGCACGGCGCGTTCGCCGAGTGTGTCACCCGGTTCTGGGACAACCCCGACTGGAGCACGGCCACGTGCGTCGACCCGGCGAGCACCGGCGCCGCCGCCCTTTATCCGGGCCTGTTCGAGTTTCTGGATGTCGTCGACGTCGATTCCGGACTGTGCGTCGACGCCGACGGCTACGACTCCCGCAACGGCACCGCGCTGCAGTCATACGGCTGCCACGGCGGACGAAACCAGGGATTCTGGCACGATCCGCAGCAGCAGTCGCTGCACGTCGAGCTGTCTCACGACCGCTGCGCGGCCGTGGTCGGCGACGTGGTCGCCGGCGCCGAGCTCGAGCTGTGGGACTGCGACGGCGGCGACGCTCAAAAGTTCACCGTCGACGACGCCGGCGTGCACCCGGTCGGCGACGCCGGCTTGTGCCTGAGCTTTGACGGCGACGGCGAGGAGGCACCGCTGACGCTGGCCGGCTGCGGCGATCCCGGAACTCGGTTCGCGCTGGCCGAACGCGACTACGACGACCCGTACGGATACGGCTACGACGACTGGATCGGGTCAAGAGTCTACTG